>DAICYU010000112.1 GCA_027311485.1 Acetobacteraceae bacterium | reverse complement strand
TAGCGCCTGTGGCAACGCAGCGGCTGTTTCGGTCGCTGACTATCACTCGCTGACCCCGCGTGCCGCGCGCACGTTATGACAAGGCATTCACGAGGCATCCCCCGTATGACGCGCAAACGGCCGGCATCACAAAGACATTCCAAGGGAAGCGCGCGGCGGGCCGAGGGGCGGACCCCGCCACCCGGGAAGCTGGACGGTCAAGACGCCATGGCGTCGGAGGTAACTACCGCTCGCAGCGATCACGACGCTGCGCCCAACGGGGCCGGATCGGTCGTCACCGATGGCCTGATGACCTTGGGGCAGGAAGCGCCGAATGTGGAACCGGCCGGTCCGGCCGTGCTGATCGAGGTCGATCCCGACCTGTCGGGCGGGTTCGTGTTCGGCCGCTTCGATGTCATGGTCCGTGGCCGTGTCGTCAGCCCCGCGACGATTGTTGAGGTTCGGCTGGAGTGTTCCGGCATGATCGTCAGCGTCGCGTCATACGGACAGCCGGAACGGGCCGCGTTCGCCGACATGCCCGACGGCACGCAGGGGCGCCAGCGGGGTTTCCAGTTCAACCTGCCATGCCCGGCGGTCGACCGGCCGGTGCGGCAGGTGTTCCAGATCGTCGCGCGGACAAGCGACGACCTGGAATGCACAGAGACATTTGTTGCTGGGGTCGACCATTCGGCCGCGGATCCGGTCGTTCTGGTGTCGGGATCGTCGCGTCAGTTGACGGGCGTTGCTTCGATCCGCCCGCATGCCCTGCTTTACATTGAACGTGGCACGATCGACGGCGACGGCCTTTTGTCCGTCCACGGGTGGGCCGTTGCCATGAGCCCGATCCTCGCCGTTCAGGTCTATGCCGGTGAGGAGCGTGCCGGTAAGGCGCTTCTGGGCAGTGAGCGTGAAGATGTCGCCACGGTTTATGCAACCTATCCGAACGGTCGCCTGTCAGGTTTCAACCTAACCGTTCAACTGGACGATGCCGACCGGGATGCACCGACAATACGCGCGCAGGTCGTCTGCTCAAACGGCTTCGGGCATGAGGAATCCGTGCCTGTCGAGCGCCTCTCCCGCCGCTCGACCCCTCGGTTCAATCCGACGCCGCCTGCCGCTGCACGGACGGACCGGGCAGCAGCACCCGGGGTCGACGATCATGCAACGGAAAACACGGCCGTCGAGTCTCAGGCGCCCATCCCTGCGCAGGAACCAACAGCCGAAATCAGCCTGTTCTGTGACGAGGCGAGACTGACCAATCTTGGGCGCCTGACCGTGAACGGTTGGACGGTCTGCGCCGCGGGCGTCGCCCAGGTCCGGGTCCTGGTTGACGACGCGGAGGTGGGGCTGGCGACATACGGCCACGAACGGCCCGATGTCGGTGCCAGCTACGCCCATATCCCAATGGCCTGCTTCTCAGGCTTCAAGTTTGATCACGGTATCGGCGATCAGTTCGAAGGCGAGCACACCGTTGAGGTCATCGTTCGCAACATGCTCGGCGAAGAGAAAGCCGCCCAAGCCGCGGTGATAGTGACCGCTGTGACGGAACCCGCGCCAGCCGCTGCAAAGGCTGGCTCCGGTTCGCCAACGCCGCCGCCAGCGGCCGCACCGGCACCGGAACAGTCCGCCGAATTCAAGTTCGAACTCGATGCGCCGGCAACGTCCAACGGCGTCGCGGTGGAAACCGTCACCGGTCGCCTGACCATCGATGGCTGGCTCCTATGTCGTTCTGAAGTCGAAAAATTCGAGGTCTTCCTGGATGACCAGCGTCTGGGCGACATGCACTACGGGCTGGCACGCCAGGATGTGGGCACGGCCTTTCCCGACTGGCCGAACTCGCTGCGCAGCGGCTACGCGTTTCATTGCCCGCCGCGCAGCTTGCGTAACGGCGATCACACCGTCCGTTTGAAGGTTCGCGCCGCCAGCGGTGCCGAGACCGAGAAATCGTTCACCATCACGGTCAACAAGTCGGAAGAGCACCAGGACCAGGCCGGCCTTCGCCGTCGGGTGCCACGCATCGAAACCGATATGATGATGGCCCTGCTGGACGAGCTGAACTACCGGCCATCGTTCCGCTTTGTCCTCCGACAGGATCGAGACGTCAGCCTCGACCGGCTTCGTACGACGTTGAATGCGTTCCGGCTACAGTGTTACGACGACTGGACGATGCTGGTCCTGGCCGAGGACGATGATGTCGTTGCGGCCATGCATGCCGCCATAGACGATACGCTGCCGCATCTGGCCGATCGATTCACCATCATCACGCCGCAGGATGTGCGGTGGACGGTCTCCCTCGCCGACGCGATGCATGAACGGTCGCACCTGATCGGGTTGTTGCTGCCCGGGGATGAAATCGGGGCGGATATGCTGCTGGAGTTGGCGATGGCCGGGGGGCGGGATCCGTCCAGCGGGCTGATCTACGGCGATGAGGTGCGCATCAGTCCGGTCAGCCGTGAAAATGAGCCCTTCTTCAAGCCGGATTACTCGCCCGATCTGATCTATTCGACCAATTACATTGGCCGGCCCTGGGTCGCCACGGCCGAAGTGATGGCGGTATCCGGCGCGACGCCAGCCAGAGTGTGGGAGGCTGGCGAATACGACCTGGTGCTTCGCTGCATCGAACTGGCCGGCGCCGTGCGCCATGTGCCGAAGCTGCTGTGCCAGCGCGCGTCCGTGGCGTTGGATGACCCGGCCCAGGAACGAACGGCGTTGCTGGGTGCGATGGAACGGTTGGACATTGCCGGTACGGTATTGGAAACCCCCATACCCGGAACGTGGCGCATCAGGCGCGCCGTGCAATCCGCCGGCAAGGTGTCGATCATCATTCCCACGTGTGCTGCACACGGCTACATCGAAACCTGCATCCGGACATTGCGGGAGAAGACGGCCTACAAGGATTATGAGATCGTTGTCATCGACAACATTCCGGCGACGGAGCCAAAATGGAAGGCCTGGGTTCATGAAAACGCCGACAAGGTAGTCAATATTCCGGATGCCTTCAACTGGTCGATCTTCAACAACCGTGCCGCGGCGGTTTCCGAGGGTGACTACTTCCTGTTCCTGAACGACGACATCGAAATTATCCAGGAAGACTGGCTGGACGCGCTGCTCGAGAATGGCCAGCGGCCGGAGGTCGGTATCACAGGCCCGCAGCTTTTATATCGTGACGGCAAGGTTCAGCACGCTGGCATGTTCCTGGCCCATAACGGCATCGGACGGCATGCCTTTCGTTTCGCTTCCAAGGATGATCCGTGCTATTTCGGCCTTGCACTGACGCAGCGCAACGTCATGGCGGTCACTGGCGCCTGCATGCTCGTACGCCGCGATACCTTCGAAAGACTTGGTGGGTTCGAGGAAGCACATCAGATCGTAAACAACGATCTCGACTTCTGCCTGCGCGTGCATCGGGCCGGGTTGCTGACGGTTTACACGCCGTATGCAACGCTCATTCACTACGAACTGGCAAGCCGGGCATATCTGAAGGATGTGTTCGATCTGACGCACTTCAACGCAGCCTGGAAGACTGTCTTTGCGGCGGGTGATCCGTATTTCAATCCACGGCTGTGGAAGCATGCCGACGATTTTCGTCCCGATGATGAACCTGTGCAGTGGGTGGTCTCAGGGGCGCCGATCTTCCACAAGGAGGAAATCCAGAACATCCTTGTCGTGAAGCTCGATCATATCGGTGATTTCGTTACGGCTTTGCCGCCGATCCGCCGGCTCAAGTCGATCTTCCCGCATGCACGGATCACGGTCCTTGCAGGTCTGGCATCGCGGGCGTTCGTTTCGCTGGAGCCGAGCATTGATGAGCTGATCACGTTTGATTTCTTCCACGCCCGTTCCCAGCTGGGCGAACGTGAATTGTCCCGGAATGATTTTGTGGCGCTGGCTGAACAGTTGCGGCCGTATCGGTTTGATCTGGCGGTGGACCTACGCAAACATCCGTCCACCCGGGATGTCCTGAAATACACCGGCGCACGATTCCTGGCCGGCTTTGATCATCTTGGCCAGTATCCGAACCTCGATATCGCCCTGGACTGGGATGGCGATCGCACCTTGCAGCGCAAGCGAAGCCATATCGTCGATGATCTCCTGTCGCTGGTGAATGCAATCGGCCGCGCGACCGAAATGGACCGGGTGGTCATGCGGCCGGGTCCGCTTGCCATGCCGCTTGATGACCTGCCGGACAACGTGCGGGCTCTGTTCGACAGGCCCGTGGTTGCGATTCATCCGGGCGCGGGCAACATCACCAAGCAATGGCCCGAGGAGCATTTTTCTGCCCTGATCGATCTGATAATCGAACGCAACAACGTGAACGTCATGCTGGTCGGTGGTCCGGATGAGGTCGAAGTCGCCGACCGGCTGACCGAAAACGTGCTGCACACCGACCGGATCGCCAGCATGGCCGGCAAGACGCCGCTGGCCGACCTGCCGCGACTGCTGAAGAACTGTGTTCTTTACATCGGTAACGACAGTGGTCCCAAGCATATTGCCGCAGCGGTGGGCCTCCCCACGATCGGGGTCCATTCCGGGGTTGTCGATCCCGTCGAATGGGGACCGTTGGGACCCAGTGCCGTGGCGCTTCGGCGGAATATGACGTGCAGTCCCTGCTATCTGGCCAAAGCCGAGGATTGCCCGCGATCCCTGGCGTGTCTGCGTTACCTTGAGCCCAGCATGGTGTATGAAACCGCGGACCTGTTGCTGACCCGCGTGCAGGGCGTCGTACTGAAAGACCCGGCCGCCGCGGCACCCGAGGAGGCAAGCCAGGGTGACATGGCTGCGGCCGGGGCCGCTGCCACGCCGGAGGCTGCATGACCGAGGATTCCAGGCTGCTTGAGCTTGCCGTCGAGCTTGCGGAAAAGGCGGGTGCCGAGATCCGTGCCATCCGCGCCCGCGGCTTCGCCGTGCAACGAAAGGCTGATCATTCCACGGTGACCGAGGCGGATCACGCCGCGGAAGCGATCATTCTGTCGGGTCTTCGCGCCGCGTTGCCCGGCTGTGTCGTGGTGGCCGAGGAAGAAGTTGCCGCGGGCGTTGTCACGCAGGCCGTGCCCGTCTTCTGGCTTGTCGATCCGCTGGACGGGACGCGCGAATTCACCGGTGGCGGCGATGATTTCGCCGTCAATATCGGCCTTGTCCGAGACGGCCGACCTGTCCTCGGGGTGGTTGGTGTGCCGGCGACCGGTGCCATTTACGGCGGCATCGTGGGCGTTGGCGCCTGGCGGCAAAAGGATGGGACGCGCACCGCCATCACGACCCGCCAGCCGCCGGCCGAAGGCATCACCGTCGTTGCCAGCCGGCACCACGGCGACCCGCAGCAACTCGACGCCTTTCTCGCCGGCCGGCGCGTTGCTCAACTGGTCAATTTTGGATCGAGCCTGAAATTCTGCCGCGTCGCCGAGGGGCAGGCCGACCTCTACCCGCGGTTCGGCCGCACCATGGAATGGGACACCTGCTCGCCACAGGCGGTGCTAGAAGCCGCGGGCGGCGCCGTTACCACCATGGACGGGCAGATGCTGCGTTATGGCAAGCCTGGCTGGGACAACCCGCATTTCGTCTGCTGGGGCACGCCGCCGGGACCGACTGATCCCTGACTTACTGACCCCTGATGTATCGCCGAGCAAGGATCCGCAGGTGATCGCGGAAGTGGGGGCGCAGCTGCTCGGTCCATGGGGAGAAGGCAGCGGCTTTCCAGGCATCGCCCATCGCTACCTCGGGCGATGTCAGGTGATACAGCGCCAGATGCCGGTGCGTGCCTTTGGGGTCGATGAAACGCCGCGCCGACAGGACGCCGGGCACCGCCGACAGGGCCGGGATATGCTCATGGTCGTACCAGTCGTTGAACCCGGTTTCCTGTTCCGGCGCGATATTCATAGCGTTCACCAGCAGTCCGCCGGCGCCGAGCGGGCTGTCGGCATCACCGGGCAGGGTCTGTTCACCGTCGAAGCGAATCAGCCGCGTGCAGAGCGCGGTCACGCGCTTTGACCAGACCGAGAGATTTTCGAATGCGATCGCCCGATAGGCATCGCTGGCCAGCACGTCGAGGCTGGCAAGGTCGTAGGCCGCGACTGCCTGTCTGGGGTTGGCAACGCTGATCCAGCGCTCGCACAGGCCGAAGCCGGGAACGCGCTGGCGCTCCGGCACATGTTCCAGGTCGTACCAGTCGTGAAACTCGTCCGCGTGTGCGTTCGTGAAGTCGAAGCCGACCAGCAGAATGGCCTTGGGCATTGTTCCCTCCGTTTCGGATGCCAGTAGGCACCCCCGTCCCGGGTCAGTCCAGCCCGAAGAAACCCGCGATAGCGGCCGTCGCGTCGATCTCGGCCCGGTCGACGAACCGGCCCGGCGGCGCGGTCCGGTCGCCGATGGGATAAGCGTGTGGCAGGTTTTCCAGCGACCAGACTTCCAGCACGCGCTGGCGGCCGAACGCCCACACGCGGTGGTTGACGTTGCCCGACACCTTTTCGGCTGCCGCGGCGGACGGCAGGCGGTGCAGCGCACGCCACTGCTCAGCCAGCAGCCAGGCATTCTGTGGCGCCACGGTCGTATCGGCCCCCCCCTGCCAGATCGACAGGCGGGGCCAGGGTCCGGCAAAGCCGGCAGGTGCGGTATGCCTGACATGCGCCGCCCAATCGTCCGCCGGCTGATCCATGCCGGCAGAGGCCATGCGCAGCAACGCCTGGATGCCGGACCGTGCGGCCCCTACCGGCAGGCCGGCCACGCAGGCGCCGGCGGCGAACAGATCAGGATAGGCGGCCAATAGTGCCGCGGTCATGGCGCCGCCGGCGGACAGGCCGACGATGAAAACGCGGCGTGGATCGCTGTCGAAGCGACTGATCGCGGCCCGGGTCATGGCGGCGATCGAGCCTGCTTCGCCCTGATCGCGGGCGGTATCCGACGGGTGGAACCACTGAAAACAGCGGGACGCGTGATTGGCCTCGGCCTGTTGCGGCAGGATCAGCGGGAAGCGCAGGCGGTCCGCCAGTGCAATCCAGCCGGTATCCTCGGCAAACCGCGCGGCATCCTGGCCGCAGCCGTGCAGCAGGACAACCAGCGGCCGCCCGCTGACCGCGGCGGGCAGATGGGCCAGCATTCGAAGCTTGCCAGGGTTATCGCCAAATCCCTCAAACCCGACCAGGCGGCTGTCCGGCAAGGGCTGTCTGGTGGGGGATGCGTCCAGTTTGGATCGGATGATCCCGGTGGCCAGTCCCAGGCTGCGCCGTAGCGTATGAAGGTTTTGCGAAAATTCCATACTGCGGCGCGCCCTTTTAGAAGTGTTTTCCCGATATGCTGCATCGCAACATCGGTTCAACCTTGTCTCCGGTCGCAGCCGGGTGAGCTATGGCCAAATATGGCCTACCCTGGCATGCAGAAATCGCTGGAGGCCGAGTCGCTCAATCATGCTCCATCTCACGAAACTGGCCGTTGGCGTGCGTGACATCGAACAGTTGCGCGACTGGCAGGCGCAGCGGCTGCGGACGGATCCGCCGCTGCGTCACCGTACCCGCAATTTTCCCCGTCGGCGGCCGGAAATCCTCGACGGCGGCTCACTTTACTGGGTCATCAGCGGCTCGATGCTGGCGCGGCAGCGGATCCTGGACATCATCGAGGATCAGCGCGAGGACCAGACGCCCTGTACGAGCTTTGTTCTGGATCCCGCGCTGGTGCCGCTGGTTGGGCGGCCGATCCGGCCGTTTCAGGGGTGGCGCTATCTTGATCCGGACGACGCGCCCGCCGATTTGGGTGGCCTGGATGCGGTGGTGGGGCTGGATGGCCTGCCGCCGGCGCTGCGGCAGGAGTTACGGGCATTGTGTCTGATTTGACAAACACCTGTTGCGGTTATCGGCAATTTCCACGTCTACCACCCCTGTCACGGCTCAATTTTGGTGCTAAACCGTGAATTATCGCCTAATGGGCCACGCGGCTGAGCGCGTCATGTCGGTGTCGCAACAGGATCCTGAATGAATCATGTTCATGTGATCGGTGCAGGGCTGTCCGGCCTTGCCGCGGCATTATCCCTGAGCAAAGCCGGCGGGCCGGTGACGGTGTATGAAGCCGGGCCGGCAGCGGGTGGGCGCTGCCGATCCTATTTTGACAAGGACCTGGACCTTCGTATCGACAACGGTAACCACCTGATGCTGTCGGGCAACACCGCGGTCTGCGATTACATCACCGAGATCGACGCCTGGAACAGCATCACCGTCCATGACCGGGCGGCATTGCCGTTTGTCGACCTGCGGACATTTGAGCGTTGGATCGTCAGGCCCAATCAGGGGCGGATCCCTTGGTGGGTTCTGGACCGCAGGCGGCGCGTGCCGCAGACCAGGCTGTCCGACTACCTGCAGATTTCGGCGATCACGCGCGTTCGCGATGACACCACCGTCGCCGACTCCATGCGGCGGGGCCGGCTATACTGGCACCTGTTGGAGCCGATCTCGATCGCCGTTCTGAACACCCCGCCGCAGGACGGTCTTGCCCGCCTGCTGGGAACGGTTATGCGGGAAACGTTGTTGCGCGGTGGCCGCGCGTGCCGTCCGATGCTGCCGAACCAAGGTCTGTCTGAAACGCTGGTGGAGCCTGCGCTCGCCGCACTCCGTTCCCGCGGCGCCACGATCCGGATGAATCACCGGATCGCAGACATCACCATCGCCGATGGCATGGTCATCGCGCTGCGCGGGCCGGAGGGGACAATGCCGCTTGATGCCTCGGACTCCGTCGTGCTTGCGGCGCCGCCATGGGTCGCCAGCGACCTGCTGCCGGGTCTTGTGGCGCCGAACGCGTTCCAGGCGATCCTCAACATTCACTTCCGGCATGACGTCACGTCCGCGGGCCCGGTCAGTGAGACCGGTTTCATCGGCCTGACCTCCGCGACTGCCGAATGGGTGTTCGTCAAGCCCGGCCACGTCTCGGTCACGATCAGCGCCGCCAACAGCCTGGTCGATGAGCCGGCGCGGGCCATTGCCGAACTGGTCTGGCCGAATGTGGTGGACGCGCTCGCGCTTGATGCCAAGCTGAAGCAGGAGCTGCCACCGTTTCGCGTCGTTAAGGAGAAGCGGGCGACATTCGCAGCGACAGCCGACCAGGATCGCCGGCGGCCGGAGGCCCGGACCCCATTCGCCTCCAACCTCTCGCTCGCCGGGGATTGGACGGACACCGGGTTGCCGGCCACGATTGAGGGGGCCATAAGATCCGGCCGGGTGGCGGCAGAGATTTTGCTGTCCCGCAATCAGTGAAGGAAAAAATGGCTCTGGACGCGATCGCCGCGCCGGCTGTTGACGACGCGGCTCTGCTGGCTTCCGTAACCCGCGCGGCGGACG
>DAICYU010000111.1 GCA_027311485.1 Acetobacteraceae bacterium | reverse complement strand
GATGGCGCGAACGCCGCCGAAGCTCAGGACGACATCGCGCAGGACGATGTCGTCCCGGACCCGGCCGTGATCGAGCAGCAAGGCGACCCGCTCCGGCTGCGGGGCAATGGAGCGGTTGTCTTCCAGTGGCTTGCGGTTGCGGAAATCCAGCAGGGCCGCAATGCCGCCGGGCATCAGCAGGACGATGGCCAGCAGCAGCACGGCGTAGAGGAAGGTGGACCAGGCAACCAGCGGGGCGGCGAATTCCGGCAGCAATGTCAGCAGAATGGTGCCGGCCAGCGGCCCCAGGATGGAGCCGCGGCCGCCGACCAGGATGGCGATGAAGAAGGTGACGCTCAGGTCGAAGCTGAACGCGTCCGGGGTGATGTAGGACTGGAGCGTGGCAAACAGCCCGCCGGCCACACCGGCCGTGGCGCCGGAGAACAGGAATACGGTCGACAGCAGCCGAGCCTTGGAGATGCCGGTCGCCTCGGCCGCGACCTCCGCGTCGCGCACAGCCACCAGGGAGCGGCCGAAGCGGCTGTGGGCGATGTTGGCGGTCATCCAGGTCACGACCCCGGCGAGGGCGAGGCAGAACAGGTAGAAGCCCCAAGGCGAGTCGAGCGGTGGGCTCAGCGCCGGTCCTGGCAGGCCGATGCCGCCACCTGTGACACTCTGCCAGGCCAGGGCGATCTGGGTGACGATGGTGGCGAAGCCCAGCGTTGCCATGGCGAAGTAGAAGGTGCGCAGCCGCAGGGCGGGCAACCCGACGATGATGCCCGCGACGGCACCCAAAGCGCCACCGGCGACGTAGGCCAGGAAGGGGTCGAAGCCGAGACGCCCGACGGCAACCGAGGCAGTATAGGCGCCCACGGTCAGCAGGGCGACCCAGCCGATGGCGAGCTGGCCGCCGAATCCGACGACCAGATTCAGGCCGCCGACCAGAACCCAGTAGATCGCGGCGCGGGCGCCGATGACCGCCCAGTAGTCGTTCGCGAACAGCGGCAACGCAAGGGCGGCGGCGGCAATCAGGATGTAGGGGATGATGTTCGCCATCACACCCGCCGCGCCGCCGGTGCACCGAACAGGCCCTGCGGGGCGGCAAGCAGGACGACGATGAAGACGGCGAAGACGGCGACAGAGGCGACGACACCGCCCATCAGGAAGTTGGCCGCCTGCTGGAAAATGCCCAGCGCCAGGCCGCCGATCACCGCGCCGCGGTTGTTGCCGAGGCCACCCAGGGCAACCGGCACAAAACCGTAGAAGTTCAGGTTGGGGCCGTTGGCGAAGAAGGCGAGCAGGAGTTCGCCGGCCGCGAAGCCGGCCAGTCCGCCGACCGCGCCGGCCATGGCGAAGCTGGCCATGCGCAGGTTGCGTTCCGGCAGCCCCAGCGCCCGGGCGGCAAAATTATCCTCGGCGATGGCCAGGAACGCTCGGCCGACCAGCGTGCGGCGATAGAGCAATTCCAGGCCGATTATCGTAGCGGCGCAGGCCGCCAGGGGCAGCCAGAATTTTTCATCCAGCGGCCCGCCGTTGCCGATGCCCAGCAGGCGGGGAAACGGCTGCGGCTCGGTACTCCACTCAATCGCAGTAAATGTCTGGATCATCAGGGCGAAGCCGAGTGTCGAGAGCACGTAAAGATGCTGGTCGAGGGCGCGCAGGACCGGGCGGACGGCAATGATCTCCGTCACCACTCCGACCAGGGCGCAGCCGGCAAGGGCGAGGATGAAACCCAGCGGGATCGGCAGGCCCAGGCGATTGATGAACAGCGCGCCGAGGACGCCGCCGATCATCCCAAGCTGGCCGGCGGTGAAGCTCATGACGCGGGAGGCTGAGAACATGATGTTGTAGGTGATGCCGATCAGCGCATAGGTAGCGCCGACACCCAGGCCGGCCGCCAGGATCGCGGCGAGCATCAGGCGTAGCCAGGTGCCAGGTCGAACGCGCCGTCGCGCTGGCTGTTGGCCTTCGACATCACCACGTCGCTGTCGAGGAAGCCGTTATGCTGCCTCGGGGTGAAGGAATAGTGGCCGTACAGGCCGGGCCACATGTTCAGCGTGTTCCAGTAGCCGATGATCTTGGCAGAGTCCGAGGAGCCGGTCTTCTCAACGGCCTCGGCGATGAGGCGGATGGAATCGACGCCGGACGCGACCCACCACAGCGAGGTATCGTTCAGCGGGATCTTGCCCCTGACGCTGTCGACGAAATCCTGGTCGGCCTTCGGCAGCTTGCCATCGGGACCGTAGCTGCAGTTGCGGTAGCCGACCTGGTACACTTTTTCCCAGTATTCCGGCTTGTTCACCAGCTTGCCGATCTCGCCGGTGCCCAGCGCCGGATGGCCGGCGATGGGAACGTCCCACTTCAGGGCGCCACGGGCATTCATCATGCGGGCCGCCATGCCGGCGGACACCGTCCAGGAGACGATGACCTCGGCCCCGGCGTTTTTGGCGCGCAGCAGATCAGGGGTGACGTCCGGCTGGGCCGGGTCGATGACGCCGTCATAGACGACCTCAAACCCATCCTTCTTGAAGCTGGCAACGGAATCGTCGTGCGCCGAGGTGCCATACCCGGTGGCATCAGCGGTGATCGCGACCTTCTTCGCCTTCAGGATGTTCTTGCAGTAGTTGCGAACAGCCCCATCCCATTGGATGTTGGACGGTGTGACGCGGAAGGCGTTCGGATACTTAACCGGATCGATCAGGCTGTTGACGACGCCGGCGACCAGGCTGGGCATCTTGAAACGTGCCATGATGGGTGTGGTGGCGAGCAACTCACCTGAATTCACCGGCCCCCAGATGGCGTGCACCTTCTCGCGGCTGATGACCTCCTGCGTGGCGTTGACCGCCTTTGAGGGATCACCCTGCGTATCGCGTGAGATGATCTGAATCATGCGGCCGTTGACGCCGCCGCGGCTGTTGATCTGATCGGTGGCGTAGCGAACGCCGCGATCGAAGCCGATAGTTGGCGATGCCAGAGGGCCGGTGAAGGTGGCGAGCCAGCCGATGCGGATCGGCTCCTCAGCCAGACCACGGCGGGCGATGGCGGGCAACGCGAGCGTGGCGGTCGTGGCACACAGGACCGTGCGGCGGGTAATCGGCATAACGTTTCCCTGTTTGGCTTGATCGTTTGCGCAGGAGAATAGCGCCATGGCGCGGGGAAGCAAGGTGGGCGGGCACCACGCCCGTATCGGCATCGGGGATGCTGCTGCTTCCGGCACAATGGGTTCCATTGCAGATTCGAATTTAAAAGTGTGATGACGGTTGGCTTTTCGTTACTTGATTGTCTGTTCTTTGCCGCATCTAGCTGCCGGTTCGATCCGGCAAGGAGCCATGTTCAGCCGCTGCCGCGTGCTTTGCAGACGATAAACGCGAGTGAGAGGCGTCGAAACAATGGGATCGCCAGCATCGCCCAACTGGGGGCACCTCGGTAGGGACGCCCAGGTGGTTACACACAGACGATGCCCCGTCCGCCGGCCGGTGCACGGACGTGCTGGCAGCACCCGGCGGCGGGTCGGCGTCATCGCCACCGACCCGCCGCTGGGCGGGCGACCTGGGTTACAGGCCGCGCAGGAACGCCACCATCGCCTCATTCACCTCGCTCGCCCGCTCCTGCTGTGTCCAGTGACCGCAGCCGGGCAGCAGGATCGTCTGGCGCAGCTTCGGCACGACGGTCGCCAAACCCGCCACCATCTCCCGCGCGCCGGGGAACGCCAGCACCAGGTCACGATCGCCGGCCACATACAGCGCCGGAACGGTGACCTTGGCGCCGGCGAAGGGCGCCAGCAGTTCCCAGTTTCGGTCGATGTTCCGGTACCAGTTCAGCCCGCCACGAAACCCGGTCCGGGTGAACTCACCGACGTAGAAATCCAGATCCGCCTGGCTCAGCCATCCCGGCAACGGCGCCTGGGCGGCGGCGGCATTGCGCACGCGCAGCCCGTCCGACAGCTTCACCAGCGCGAAGCCGCCACCGTCGTTGCCGGCGCCCTCACCCGAAACCCGCTGCAGCACGCCGCGGATAGAGGACCGCACATCTGCCTCCAGGTCTCCTTCCGCGACGCCCGGCGACTGGAAATACAGCTGGTAGAAAACGGCATCGTCCGACCGCGGCATGACAGTGGTCGGCCGCGCCGCCCCCCGCGGCCGGTACGGCACGCTCAATCCAATCACTGCATGGAACCGGTCCGGACGCATCAGCGCGGCATGCCACGCGACCGGTGCGCCCCAGTCATGCCCGGCGATCACCGCGGTTTCGACGCCGAGCGCATCGAGGATGCCAACCATGTCACCGACCAAGTGGAACAGGCTGTACTGGTCGATCGCCTGTGGCGCGTCGGTCTTCCCGTAGCCGCGCATATCGGGTGCCACGGCGCGAAAACCGGCCGCGGCCAGCGCGTCGATCTGGTGGCGCCAGGAGTACCAGGATTCCGGAAAGCCGTGACACAGCAGCACCAGGGGGCCGGAGCCCTTCTCAGCGATGTGCATACGGATGCCGTTGGTTTCGATGAAGCGATGCTGGATTTCGGTCATGCAAACCTCCCTTTTTTCTTCTGGCCCCACTGGCTGGCCGGTTTTTATAGAATAGCCGGTCAGCCGGCCTCTATGGCATGGCCGGCTGACCGGGTTCCCCGCGCACCCGGGGCAGCAGGATCATATCCCACGGACTGGGCATCTCCCCCACCGGTACATGGACAAGGGCCGGCCCGTCCAGCGCGAATGCCTGGCGTAACGCCTGCTCCAACCCATCGGGGGAGGTGGCGCGGAACGCCGGCATGCCGAAGCTTTCGGCGAACCGGACAAAGTCGGGGTTGGTCAGGTCGCTGGCGATCAGCCGGTTGCCGTATTGCTGCGCCTGGATGCGACGGACGTTGCCGAACGCACCATCGTCGAAGACAACCACCACCACTGGCAGGCGGTGGTGCATCGCGGTGGCCAGTTCCGTCGCCTGGAACATGAAACCGCCATCGCCGGTCGCCAGCACGACCTTCCGCCGGCCTGCCACGGCGGCCGCGCCCAGCGCGGTGCCATAGCCCCAGCCCAGTGTGTCCTGATAACCCGGCGACAGGAATGTCCGCGGCGCGTGAACCGGGAACGCCAGACGGCTGGCGAAACCGACCTGCGTAACCTCCTCGACGTAGATCCCGTCATCGGGCAACGCCGCCCGGATCGCCCGCAGGTAGCTCATCACGGGTTCATGCCGCGCGAGGCGGGCCGCGAAGGCAGCCTGGACCGACGGCAAATCAGGATTCGGCTGTCCGCGCACATCGCGGCGGTGCAGGTCGGTCAGCAACGCCCGCAGCGTTGTGGCCGCGTCGCCGACCAGGCCGCACGCGGGGTGACGGAATCGCGCGATTTCCTCGGGGTTGGCATCAAGCCGGATGACCGGCAGCGCTGCGTCCACCCCCCAGCCGCTTTGCTGCCAATACAACCGCGTCCCGACAGCCAACACCGCATCGGCGGTCTTCCAAAGACCGTGCCCTTCGGTCATCGACACCGCCAGAGGATGAGACGTTGGGATCACCCCGCGGCCACGACGAAATGACATCACCGGCGCGTGCAGCAGCTCCGCGACGGCCTGTACTTCCGCACCGGCGTCCAGCGCGCCGCCCCCCACCACGATCAGCGGACGCGATGCGCCGGCCAGGATATCCGCTGCACGGCTGACGGCAACGGCGTCGGCTTCCGGCCGGGTTACCGGGATCGGCGCCACCGGCGCGAAATCCCCCGCCTGACCCCAGACGTCCATCGCGCATTCCAGCGCCACCGGTCCGGTGCGACCGGACAGCGACAGGGCGATCGACCGCGCGACCAGCTCCGACGCGTCCGCCGGCGATGTGATCCGCTCGGTCGCCTTGGTGATGTGCCGCAGCAGGCCGCGCTGGTCGTGGATCTCATGCAGGTGGCCGTGGCCGCGGTCGATGGCGAAGGATGGGATCTGGCCGGCCAGGGCCAGGACCGGCGCCCCCATACCATAAGCCGTTAGCAGCGCCGCCGAGGCATTCAGCACGCCCGGCCCGGGTACCACGGCGAATGCCTGCGGCCGCCCGGTCACCAGCGCCGCGCCTAGCGCCATGTAGGCAGCCGTCTGCTCATGCCGGGGATGGATCAGGCGGATGCGGTCCTGCGCCTTATGCGCGGCGTCGAACAGATGGTCATTGTGCACGCCGGGCAGCGCGAACAGGATGTCAATCCCATGTGCAATCAACGAATCAATGACTGATTCGGCAACAGTCATGCGGGGCATAACGATCTCCTGACATTCCGCTGGCCGCATCGTCCTGTATAAATGCGCCGCTGGGAACCGGCGGGGGACGGCCGCCCCGCGATTCTGAACCACTCCTTAACGGTTTTCAGCTAAGACCCGGCATCAATGAGATATCTTACCGACTTCGCCGACCAGGCGGTGATCATGCCGCTGGTTCTCGCCGTATCCGTCGCCCTGTGGTGGCAAGGCTGGAAGCGCGGCGCACTGATCTGGCTTGTTGTCACCGGCGGCACATTCGCTGCAATCCTGACCGCCAAGCTGGTGTTCCTGGGCTGCGCCCCGGTGTTCGGGCCGCTCAATCTCTACAGCCCCAGCGGACATGTCGCCGCATCGTCCGTCGTGGCGGGCGGATTGGCAGCGATCCTGACCGGACGTTTGCGCAGCATCCTGCCTGCGGCGCTGGTGACAGCGATCGTCATCAGTATCTCCCGCATCCTCCTCGGCGCCCACACGGTGCCGGAGGTGATCGTCGGCGGCATGATCGGCATGGCGGGTGCGGCGGCGTTGATGCACTTCACCGGCACGCCGCCGCGGCTGCGGGTGAAGCCACTGGTCGCCGTGGTGCTGATTGTCGCCACGGCGTTCCACGGCCTGCGCCTGCCGGCCGAAGCCGCCATCCGCCGCACCGCGTTCAGCGCCGCGCAGATCATCCCGGCCTGCCGCGGTGCGGCGGAGGCCTACCGGCACCGCGACCTGCACGAAGAGTTCTGAAGCCCGGCCACCGCGCCAACCCACCGCACCAACGCCACTCTGGACACGCGGCCCGCAGGATCGCATTGCTACCTGAAAGGCTCGCACAGGAATCGTCATGCCCGTCGAAACCGTCATCCAAGCCGCCCGGGACCTTCTGGGTGATCGCCTGGCCACCAGCACAGCACTGCGGGAGCAGCATGCGCATGGTGAGGACACCCATCCGCCGTCGATGCCCGATGCCGTGGCGTTCGTGGAAACCACCGACGAAGTCGCCCGCATCCTCGCGTTGTGCAACCAGGAGCATGTGCCGGTCGTGCCCTGGGGTGCCGGCACATCGCTGGAGGGGCATGTCACGCCGGCGCGCGGCGGCATCACACTGGATATGTCACGAATGACGCGCATCATCGATGTCAGCCAGCCGGACATGGACTGCCGGGTCGAAGCCGGCGTGACACGGGCGCAGCTGAATACCCATTTGCGTGATGCGGGGCTTTTCTTCCCCGTCGATCCCGGCACGGCCGCCTGCACGATCGGCGGCATGTGCGGCACCCGCGCGTCGGGAACCAATGCCGTCCGCTACGGCACGATGCGGGAGAATGTGCTGGGCCTGACCGTCGTGCTGGCCGATGGGCGGGTCATCAAGACCGGCGGCCGGGTACGCAAGGCGGCCAACGGCTACGACCTGACGCGGCTGTTCCTCGGCTCTGAGGGCACGCTGGGCGTGGTGACGGAAATCCAGCTGCGGCTGCATGGCATCCCGGAAGCGATCTCCTCAGCCACCTGCCAGTTCCCCGACCTCGGCAGCGCGGTCGATACGGTGATCGCCATCCTGCAGATGGGCATCCCGGTCGCGCGGATGGAACTGCTGGACGACGTCCAGGTGGAAGCCTGCATCCGCTACTCGAAGCTTGAGGGCCTCGCGCCGCTACCGACGCTGTTCTTTGAATTCCACGGCACCGCCGCAGCGGTCGCCGAACAGGCGCAGCAGGCCGAGGAAATCGCCTCCACCTTCGGCAGCCAGGGCTTCCGCTGGGCCACCGACCCCGCCGAACGCGGCAAGCTCTGGCAGGCTCGGCATGACGCGTACTGGGCGGCCCTGGCACTGAAGCCCGGCCACAAGGGAATCGCGACGGACGCGATCGTGCCGATCTCCAAACTGACCGAAGCGATCCTGGGCGCGAAGGAGGATATCGCCGCGTCCGGGCTGACCGCGCCGATTGTCGGGCATGTCGGCGATGGCAATTTCCACACCGTGATCCTGGTGCCGGATCAACCGGACGGTCTGGCCCGCGCCTGGGACCTGGACCGCAAGATCGTCGCCCGGGCGCTGTCGCTGGGCGGGTCATGCAGCGGTGAACACGGCGTTGGCATCGGCAAGCGGGAGTTCCTGCTGCAGGAGCATGGTGCCGAGGCGCTGGCCGTGATGCGTTCGGTGAAGCAGGCGCTTGACCCGCGCGGCGTGATGAACCCGGGGAAGATCTTCCTGAACTGAGGCAGCAAACGCCGGACGCCGCAGCGTGCATGATTGCGGGCGTTCCCGCATTCGTGCCGACGCGGCATTCGACCGAGCGGTCAGATCGCGCCGGCCTGCCTCAGGGCTTCGACCGCGTCGGCACCGAGGCCGAGCCATTCGCCGTAGACCTGGTCGTTGTGCTGACCCAGGGTCGGGCTGGGTATCGGGTCGACCCGGTCGGCACCATGCAGGCGCAGCGGTGAGTTCGGCACTACGATCGGGCCAAGCGATGGATGCTCGATCCGCTGCAGCATGCCGCGTTCATGCATGTGGGGGTCGTTCATCACCTCGACCGCGTTGCGCACCGGGGCAACCGGTATCTTGTAGCGCTTGGCCGCGGCGACGACGTCCATTTTGCCCAGGGTGCTGGTCCAGGCAGTCACGACCGCCTCGGTTTCCTGCATGTTTTCGATGCGCGCGGTGTTGCTGATGAAACGGGGATCGGCCAGCAGGTCCTCACGCCCCATCGCCCGCAGCAGGTTCTGCCAATGCTGCTCGGTAAGCACATGGATCGCGACCCAGCCGTCGGTGGTACGGAAAGCGTTGTACGGCACGCTGGACAGCCCGGCCTGACGGTTGCCGGCCCGCGGCGGGATTTCGCCAGTACGCAGATGATATTCATAACTGGAGGCCAGCGTGGAATAGACCGCTTCCTGCATCGCCACCTCGACCAGCTGGCCCTGCCCGGTGACGGTACGTTGCAGCAGCGCGGTCATGACGGCGGCATACAGATGAATGCCGCCCATGAAATCGACCAGCGTCGGACCAGCCTTCATCGGTGGGCCGTCGGGGTCGCCGGTGACGCTCATGATGCCGGAGGCCGCCTGGATGGTGAAATCCATCGCCAGATTGT
>DAICYU010000110.1 GCA_027311485.1 Acetobacteraceae bacterium | reverse complement strand
GGATACCGGCGCGACGGATGTGGCTGTGCAGAATGGTGCGATCATACTGTACACCGCCGCGAATAAGCTGGTCATAAACGCCTGTAGCAAGCACGCCGAGGCGGCTCCGGCGGCTCCGGCGCGCGATACTGCCCAGGCGGCACCGACGCAGCAGGCTGCACAGACCGAGGTGGCCGCATCAAAGACCGTGGCGCCCTCAACACCCCCACCGCAGCAGCCGGCGCCTGACTCCGCCCAAGCCAAGCCAGCCGCGTCCAGTGGTGACTCGCTTCCGGCTCTTTACACCAAGGCGCAAGCAGAGGCCGGCAGCAAGATCTTCGCGTCGCACTGTGTCGCTTGCCACGGCGCGAACCTTCAGGGTACAGCCGCGCCGTCAGTTGCCGGAACCGATTTCCTCTCGACGGCGCAGCATAACGGCTGGACGCTGCAGATCATTCGCTACATCGTCTTCAAGATGATGCCGCGCAACGCCCCGGCGACTCTGTCGCCAACCGAGAGCGCCGATGTTATGGCGTTCCTGCTGGCGTCGGACTGCTACCCCGCTGGCACAAAGCCATTCCCATCTGACGAGGAACCATCCTTCGCAAAGGTTCACCTCGCTCCTGTGCCGGGCCATCCAGCGGGCCAAAACGACAAGGGTGTCTGCACGGGCCATTAACCGTTTCTTCGTCAGAACTGAAATGCTTGAGCGCTGCTCCGTGTCCGGTCTGTCCGGATGCGGATTCGCCTCAGGTATCTGGTCCGGTGCGCCGGGCGCCGCCCCTGCGGCGCGTTCCGGCATTGCATTCGACGTGTTGCCCGGGATCGGCTGCAGCACCTAGTCGGCGCTTGCCCAGAAAGCCGAACTATAAAAGGAAATGGAAGATCATCGGCAGCAGTGCCGGACGGGTGTAAAGTGCCTTTCGCGCCGCCAGCTCTGCGACCGTTCGGCCAGGCGTCGCCGCGATGAACCGCACCTCCAGGACACCGGCAAGCGGCAACATGTCATCGTTCAGGCGTGTGGGCGCGTCTTCCCATGGATGAACGCTCCCCGACAACAGCCAAGTCATGGGTTGATCGCCAGGCGGATTCGTTCGCCGACCGCTCATGACGGCTGACAAAACCCCAAAATCACTTTGCGTCGTGTTTTGTGACCGCAGTTTTGACAGTCAAAGTCCAATGTAGGCCGATGGCCCGTTCGCGCGTACAAGCACAAATTGCCGATGCCGCTCACGGATGTCCCCGAGGTCGGTGGGCGTGCTGATCTCGCGTTCCGCATCACCAAGCACGAGGTCGGCATGACGTTGCAGGGCGGCCAGCCGGGTTGGATTGCGCTCGCATCCTGCGACGGCTGCCAGCACTTCAAGCATACGGATCAGTACGGCGGGGCTGCTCGCCGCGTTCTGCCGGATCATGTGAAACATTGAGTCCGTCAGTCCGTCATAATCCACACTGGGCCTGACCAAAGCGGGTTGTTTGTCCCGCAGGATGACACCGGTTGTCAGGTGCAGTGGCACCATGTCGCACAGCGTGGCGCCCAGGCGGTCAAGGACGCTTATCGCCGTGTGCGGATCGTTGATGCCGGGCGAAAGCGCGCGGACCGCCACCTCGACCAGTTGACGGATTGCGAACTCGAGGTCGCTGGAGCTGACCCGCTGCTTACCCAGCGCCGTCGAGTCGCGGATGGCGGCGTCGGCGCCGTCTACTGGGTTCGTCAGAACGGCGACGGCGGCCCCTGGGAACACGTAATCGCCGGGACGAACCAGAAGCCGTATGGCGGTTCTGTGCCGCTGCGCCCAATCTGCCAGCCCGTCCTCATCCAATTGCTGCAGGTAGCCGCGACGCGCATCCATGACGCAGGCGGCGCCCGCCCAGAACGCCGCGGGTGGCGGGGCAGGCTGCTCCTCGGTGACCATAAGCCGCTTGACGGCGCTTTGGACCTCGCCACTGACCAGGTCCACGACCGTGTCGACATTGATGCGCCCGGCCATGTGGCCGACAAAGAACACCAGGGTCGCCACGCACACAAAGGCGAACAGGATGCCAAGGCTGAGCGCCAGATGTGGGATGAACTCCCCTTCACTGTGCGTGCGGACGCTCCGCAGCACCATCAAGGCGTAGGAGAAGGTGCCCAGGAAGGCGCCGAGTGTGAGCTGATTGCCTCGGTCGCGGGTGAAGTTGCGCAGCAGCCGCGGACCCATCTGACCGGCGGCAAGCGACAGGGAGGCGATGGTGATCGAGAACACGGTGCCCGCCACACCGATGGTGGAGGATGCGATCGTTCCCAGCAGCGTTCGCGCGCCGCTGGCCCCGCCGCTGTAGAGCCACGGGCTGTGGATCAGCGACTGCGGCACGGCCCCGCCGCGGTCGACGGCTACCATCGCGAGGCCCCCCAGCACACCCAGGGCGACCATCGCGCCTGGAAGCAGCCAGAACGTGTCGCCCAACACGGTGAGCAGCTTGCGCAGACCCGCCGTCATACGGCTCTGCACGGCCGATGATTGAGACACGGCAGATCGCGGAGGGATGCACCCGAGTGCACAACGGAAATGGGGAGGTTCAAACCAAGGGGCTTCGCGGCTGAATTCATGCGGGACGGTTTAAGCTGGTCCGCCGTTGCAAATCCATGATGCGGGTGGACACTGTTTTGCGCGGGTCACCCAACGCAAACGGCAGCATCGGCCTGAGTATCGGGTCAGGACGAATGCCAGGCCGCGTAGCGTATGAACCCTGATGAGCAGCACGCCTCATCGCGGCTCCGCTTCCCGCAATGCCCGGCCTCAACCGCTCGGCATCACACAGAATGATCGCGTACAGAGGATTGGTGGCCGGATCTGCGTGAAGCAGCCCCGCGCTGCGCCGCCCGATCAGCCCCTAATGTTACCGCATTTTGCGTAGCCGCCGGTTCCCGCCGGGCCTACGCTCCGCAGCGCAGGCCCGGAAACACGGGCCGCACAACAGGGAGTGTCATTACGATGATCCTACGCAGAAGGACTGTCCTCGCGGCCGGTTCCGCGATGCTGTTCACCCCGGCGATCGTGCGGGCCGAAGAAACCCCGGGCGTCACCAGCACCGAAATCCGCCTTGGCAACACCATTCCGTACAGCGGCCCGGCCTCGGCCTATGGCACCATCGGCAAGGCCATTGCCGCCGCCTTCCGGGAAGCCAACGATGCCGGTGGCTTCGCCGGACGGAAGGTCAAGTTCATCTCATACGACGACGGCTACAGCCCGCCCAAGACAGTCGAGCAGGTGCGCCGGCTGATCGAGGAGGACCACGTCGCCGCCATGTTCGCGCCGCTTGGCACGCCCACGAACTCGGCGACCGTGCGGTATGTCAACGCAAAGAAAGTCCCGGACCTTTTCCTGGCCACCGGCGCCGACAAGTGGGGCGATTACAAGAAACACCCCTGGGTCATTGGCTGGCAGCCCAGTTATGTGACGGAAGCGCAGGTATACGCCAAGTATATCCAGACGCATAAGCCCAACGCCAAGATCGGCATCCTGTACCAGAACGATGACTTCGGCAAAGACTACCTGCACGGCGTGCGTGACGTGCTGAAGGGCAATTACGACAAGCAGGTCACCAGCGTGTCGTATGAGACCACGGATGCCACAGTGGACAGCCAGCTCGTCAGCCTGCAATCCGCCAAAATCGACGTGCTGATGACCGTTGCAGTGCCGAAATTCGCCGCCCAGTCGATCCGTAAGGTCGCCGAGATGAACTGGAAGCCGATGCACATCCTGTCGGGAGTGTCGGTGTCGGTCGGTGCCGTCATGATCCCCGCCGGGCCTGAAAACGGCATCGGCATCATCAGCTCCGCCTACTTGAAGGACTCCACCGATCCGCGCTGGGACAATGACGCCGGGATGAAGCAATGGCGCGCCTTCATGGCGAAATACTACCCCGATGGCGATATCAAGGATGGCGGCAACATCTCCGCCTATGGCCTGACGCGGACCATGGTGCAGGTGTTGAAGCAGTGCGGCAATGACTTCTCACGCCAGAACATGATGAAGCAGGCGACCAACCTACGTAATTTGGACAATCCAGTGCTGCTGCCCGGCATCAGGATCAATACCAGTCCGACGAACTACCATCCGCTCCGGCAACTGCAGCTGATGCAATGGACGGGCAAGACCTGGAACCTGTTCGGCGACATCATCTCCGGCGCGTCAGCCTGAATGCGGCTCAGGACCTGGCGGCCGTGCGTCAGGTCCTGTTTGCCGGTCGTGCCGTGACCCGGGGGCAGTCAGCCGGTCGTGTCGCTACCTTGGGGCGTTTACCGCGCGTGATGCGGTGCGCCCGCGGCTGGCGTTGCCTTCTGTCCATTGCTGCTTGCCGGTTTCACTGCGCCGGCCGGCATGACCTCGGCCCCGGCGGCCTCGATCTTTTCGGTCACCGCACCGATCAGCTCATCCCAGCTTTTGGTGAAGGCGGCCACGCCCTGCTCCTCCAGCAGTTTGGTAACTTCGGCTATGTCGATGCCGACCCGCCGCAGCCCGTACATCACGGCATGCGCGGCGGCGTAGCTACCGCGGATCGTGTCGCCGCGAATTTCGCCGTGATCGGCGACGGCGTGAAGTGTCGCTTCCGGCATGGTGTTGACCGTGTCAGGCGCCACCAGTTCGGTGACATACAGCGTGTCGGGGAATGACTTGTCCTTGACGCCGGTCGATGCCCACAGCAGCCGCTGTGGCCGAGCGCCTTTGGCGGCAAGGGCCTTCCAGCGTTGGCTGGTGAGCATCTGTTCATAGAGTTCGTAGGCGAGGCGGGAATTGGCGATGCCGGCCTGGCCGCGCAGGCGGCGTGCATCCTCATGCCCGCTTTCGGCGAGGCGGCGGTCGATTTCGGTATCGACGCGGCTGACGAAGAAGGATGCCACGCTTTCGATCCCGTCCAGCCGGCCGCCCTTGGCCAGACGCTGCTCCAGCCCGGCCATATACGCCTCGAACACCGCCTTGTAGCGGTCCACCGAGAAGATCAGCGTGACGTTGACGCTGATGCCGTCGGCCAGGGCCGCGGTGATGGCCGGCAGCCCGGCCAGGGTGGCGGGAATCTTGATGAACAGGTTGGGCCGGTCCACCAGCCACCACAGCCCGCGCGCTTCAGCCGCGGTGCGGTCGCCATCCTGGGCCAGGCGGGGATCGACCTCGATCGAGACGCGACCATCGCGGCCGCTGGACTTGTCGAACGCCGGCCGCAGTATGTCGCAGGCTGCGCGCACGTCCCAGGCGGTCAGTAGTCGGAGGGTTTCGCCAATCGCCGTGCCGCGCAGGGCGAGATCACGGATCTGGTCTTCGTAGCCAGATCCGGCACCGATGGCTTTGGCGAAGATGGTCGGGTTCGTGGTGATGCCGACAAAATCCCCCTGCTCAACCGACCGGGCGAGCGTGCCGGACTGAATCCGGGTGCGGCTGAGGTCGTCCAGCCAGACGGCAACTCCGTTCGCGGCCAGGTCTTGCAGCGGTTTGGCCATGAGAATTCTCCTGCTACGGCGAGCGACTATTCCCGAGATAGTGGGCACGCCGGCGGCCGGCTGCACGGAAAAGTGGGTGGTGCCCGCAATCGTGAACGGCTGCCGCCGGCTGGGCTTATGCCCGTTTTCGCGTCTTCCTTGGCTCCTCGATGACCGGCAGCAGAGGGGCCAGGAAGCGGCCGGTATGGCTGCCCGGGCTGGCGGCAATGGCTTCCGGCGTGCCTTCGGCGACGATCCGGCCGCCGCCATCACCGCCTTCCGGACCCAGGTCCAGAATCCAGTCGGCGGTCTTGATGACTTCCAGGTTGTGCTCGATCACCACGACCGTATTGCCCTGGTCGACCAGCGCATGCAGCACTTCCAGCAGCTTGCGCACATCCTCGAAATGCAGGCCGGTGGTGGGTTCATCCAGGATGTACAGGGTGCGGCCGGTGGCACGCCGGGCGAGTTCCTTGGACAGCTTGATGCGCTGAGCCTCCCCGCCCGAGAGCGTGGTGGCCTGTTGGCCGAGGGCGATGTAGCCCAGGCCAACCTGCTGCAGGATTTTCAACCGGTCATGGATGCGCATCTGGGCGCTGAAGTAGGGCACCGCTTCATCGACGGTCATTGCCAGCACATCGGCGATGGTCTTATCGCGGAATTTGATTTCCAGCGTTTCGCGATTGTAGCGCTTGCCCTTGCACGTATCGCAGGTGACGTAGACGTCGGGCAGGAAGTGCATTTCGATCTTCAGCACGCCGTCGCCCTGGCACGCCTCGCACCGGCCGCCCTTGACGTTGAAGCTGAAGCGGCCGGACTTGTAGCCGCGGGCGCGGGATTCCGGCAGTTCGGCGAACCAGTCGCGGATCGGCGCGAACAGGTCGGTGTAGGTGGCCGGGTTCGAGCGTGGCGTGCGGCCAATCGGCGACTGATCGATGTCGATGATCTTGTCGAGCTGATCCAGCCCCTCGATCCGGTCATGCACCGATGGCACCAGCCCTGATCCCATCAATCGACGGGCGGCGGCCTTGTACAGCGTGTCGATCACCAGCGTGGACTTGCCGCCGCCGGAAACGCCGGTAACGCAGGTGAAGGTGCCCAACGGGAAGTTGGCGGTCAGGTTCTTCAGGTTGTTGCCGCGCGCGCCGACGACGCGGATGACGCGGTCCTTCTGGGCCGGGCGACGCAGCGCCGGAACCTCGATGCGGCGGCGGCCGGACAGATAGTCGCCGGTCAGCGATTTCGGATTGGCGGCGACCTCCGGCGGCGTGCCCTCGGCGATCACGTGACCGCCGTTGATCCCGGCGGCCGGCCCCATGTCGATCAGATGGTCGGCGGCGCGGATCGCGTCATCATCATGTTCGACCACCAGCACGGTGTTGCCCAGGTCGCGCAGCCGCCGCAGCGTGCGCAGCAGCCGTTCGTTGTCGCGCTGGTGCAGGCCGATCGAGGGTTCATCCAGCACGTACAGCACCCCGGTCAGGCCGGAGCCGATCTGGCTGGCCAGCCGGATGCGCTGCGACTCGCCGCCCGACAGCGTGCCCGAGGCGCGTGACAGCGTCAGATAGTCGAGCCCGACATCGAGCAGGAATTGCAGCCGCTCCTCGATCTCCTTGAGGATGCGCCGGGCGATTTCCTGGCGTTGAGGTGTCAGGTGCGGCAGCACGTCCTCGAACCACGCAAGGGCGGCGCGGATCGACAGTTCGGACGCTTCGGCGATGTTCTTGCCGGCGACGCGAACGGACAGCGCCTCGGGCTTCAGGCGGGCGCCGTTGCAGACGGCACAGGGTTTTTCGGCCTGATAGCGGGACAGTTCCTCCCGCACCCAGACGCTGTCGGTTTCCTGCCAGCGCCGTTGCAGGTTCTTCAGCACGCCTTCGAACGGCTTGGTGACGGTGTAGCTGCGGACCCCGTCCTTGTAGGTCAGCTCGATCGGTTCGTCGCCAGAGCCGAACAGGATTGCGTTGCGCACGTGTTCGGGCAGGTCGTGCCAGGGGGTTTTCGTCGTCTGCTTGTAGTGGCGCGCGAGGCTTTGCAGCGTCTGGTCGTAGTAGGGGGATTGCGCCCCGGTCCAGGCGACGATAGCGCCATCGCCCAGGCCGACGCGATCATCCGGCACCACCAGATCGGGGTCGAAGAAGCTTTCCACGCCCAATCCGTCGCAGGCCGGGCAGGCGCCGTGGGGGGAGTTGAAGCTGAACAGCCGCGGCTCGATCTCCTCGATCGTGAAACCGCTGACCGGGCAGGCGAAGCGGGATGAAAAGACGGTCCGTTCGCCGCCGTCGGCGTTTTCCGCATAGACGATGCCGTCGGACAGGCCCAGCGCGGTTTCGAAGCTGTCGGCCAGCCGGGACCCGATGCCGGCGCGCACGACCAGGCGGTCCACCACCGCTTCGATCTCATGCTTGATCTTGCGGTTGAGCGTCGGCACCTCACCAATTTCATACAGCGTGCCGTCGACCTTGACGCGGGTGAAGCCGCGGCGCTGCAGTTCGGCCAGTTCCTTGCGGTATTCGCCCTTGCGGTCGCGCACCACGGGGGCGAGCAGCAGCAGCCGCGTGCCCTCCTGCATGGCCAGGACGCGATCGACCATCTGCGAGACGGTCTGCGCTTCGATCGGCAGGCCGGTGGCCGGGGAGTAGGGGACGCCGGTACGGGCCCAGAGCAGGCGCATATAGTCGTGGATTTCCGTCACCGTGCCGACGGTGGAACGGGGGTTCTTCGACGTGGTTTTCTGCTCGATGGAGATGGCGGGCGATAAACCGTCAATCGCGTCCACGTCCGGCTTGCCCATCAGTTCGAGGAACTGCCGCGCATAGGCGGACAGCGACTCGACGTAACGGCGCTGGCCCTCGGCATAGATGGTGTCGAAGGCGAGCGACGATTTCCCGGACCCGGACAGACCGGTGATGACGGTCAGCGAGTCGCGTGGGATGACGACGTCGACGTTCTTGAGATTGTGTTCGCGCGCCCCGCGCACGTGGATAGAGCCGGCCATATTGTCCCCGTGTTGGGCGTGTGTTCTACTGTTGTTCCATGCGATGCGCCAGGATAATGTCGCCTCGCGTTGAAGCAATTTTAACCATGTGGCCCGTATGTGGGGTTTGGGCTAGGGTTTGCGATCTGAAGGAAGGATTGAAGCGATGGCTGGCAGCGTGAACAAGGTGATTCTGATCGGCAATCTGGGCAAGGACCCAGAGGTGCGGAACACGCAGGACGGCAGCAAGATCGTCAACCTGACACTGGCGACCAGCGAAACCTGGAACGACCGCGCTTCCGGCGAACGGAAGGAGCGGACGGAATGGCATCGCGTCGTGATCTTCAATGACCGTGTTGCCGAGGTGGCGGAACGGTTCCTGAAGAAGGGTGCGAAGGTGTATGTGGAAGGCTCGCTGCAGACCCGTAAGTGGACTGATCAGCAGGGGCAGGAGCGTTATACCACCGAGGTTGTGCTGAGCCGGTTCAACGGGCAGCTGACGATGCTGGATGGCCGAGCCGGCGGCGGTGGCGGTGCCGGCGGCAATGGTTCAGATTGGGACGCAACGCATGGCGCGGGCGGCGGCGGCGGCGGTGGATACGGTTCGCGTGAGCGGACGCCGGCGGCGGCTCGGCCGGCAGCCGGTGGTCGGTCGAGTGGGCCGTCCTGGGATGCGCCGAAGGGTGGCGATCTGGATGATGAGATCCCGTTTTGATGGGGAACATGCCTGCCCTCGAAGGGGATCACAGAAGGGCCGCGGAAACGCGGCCTTTAATCCGTTATATTGCATCGAAATAACGATATTCACCTTGAGGCCTGGGCGGAACGTCGGCGTCGATGCAGCGGCGCCTGGCTTTCAGGCGTGTTCCCTTTTGCAAACACGCGATTGTCCGCAAATCGCCAGCGCTGGCGCATCTCTCCC
>DAICYU010000010.1 GCA_027311485.1 Acetobacteraceae bacterium | reverse complement strand
GCCGAACACCACGCGCCAGCCCAGATCGGGCGGCAGGGCCGAGAGCACGAGCCAGGACAGCAGAGCCGCGAACAGGCTGCCCACCGGCCAGAAGTTCAACACCAGAGCCGCCGCACGCCCGCGTGACCGGCGCGGCACCAGTTCGGATATCGCCGCGTTGATTGCCGAATACTCCGCCCCGACGCCGATGCCGGCCAACAGGCGAAGCAGCAGCAGGGCGGTGAGGTTGGGTGCGAACGCGGCCGCCAGGGTTGTGACCCCATACAGCACCAGACTGCCCAGGAAGATGCGCCGCCGTCCGTAGCGATCGGCCAGATAGCCGAAGCCGGAGGCGCCCAGCATCAGACCGGCAAACCAGGCGCCCAGAATCAGCGACATCGCGTCGGCGCCGAGGTTGAAACGCTCCCGCAGCGCGCCCAGCACGTTGCCGATCAACGTCACCTCGAAGGCATCCATCGCCCAGCCCATGCCGAACAGCAGGACGATGATGGTGTGGAACCGGTTCCATTGCATCGTGGACAGGCGCTCGACAATCGGACTGATATGTGGCTGGGACGGCGTCGTCACGGTCATTAAGATCGCACTCCTGTCAGCAACGATGGATTAGGATCGGTCAGCGGCGCGACCACGCCGCCACGCATGGAACCGGGCCAGCAGTCCCAGCGCGGTGGGGGAGGCGTGGGCGCGCCGCCATGCGCCGGCCAGATATCGATTGGCCTCCGCATAGGTCGGATAGGGATGCACGGTGCCCAGTATGCCCTTCAGGCCGATGCCGTGCCGCATCGCCAGGGCGAATTCGGCCAGCATTTCGCCCGCATGGGCCCCGACGATGGTCGCCCCCAGGATGCGATCCTTGCCGGGTGGTGTCAGCACCTTGAGGAAGCCTTCGGTGGCGCCATCGACGATGGCGCGGTCGAGCTCATGCAGGTCATAGCGCACACACTCATAGGCGACGCCCTGTGCCTGGGCCTTGCGTTCATTCAGTCCGACCCGCGCCACCTCGGGATCGGTAAACGTGACGGCTGGCATGACTGTATAGTCGGGACGCGACCGATAGAACGGCGCAAACAGCCCAGTCAGCACCGCAGACTGGGCCTGATGCGCTGCGGCGTGCGTGAATTGGTAAGGGCCAGCCACGTCCCCGCAGGCAAGAATGTTGGGATGGATGGTTTGCAGCCAGGCGTTGGTCTCCACCGTCTGCGCCCGGGTCACGCCAATGCCGAGTTCCTCAAGCCCATATCCGGTCGTGCGCGCCCGGCGGCCGACCGCGACAAGGATCGCATCGAACGGTTCGGCACCCGCGACACCGTCGCACTCGGTCCGTAATGTCCGGCCGGCTTCACTGGTCTCGATAGCGATGGCCTTGGTTCGCGCCAGCACGCGGACCCCATCCGCCGCCATGCGTTCGGCGACGAAGGCCGAAACCTCGTCGTCTTCCCGCATCAGCAGGCGCGGCGCCTGCTGCACCACGGTCACCCGGCTGCCGAGCTGGGCGAAGGCCTGCGCCAGTTCGCACCCGATCGGGCCGCCGCCCAGCACCAGCAGGCGGGGCGGCAGCGTGCGCAACCGCCACACCGTCTCCGAAGTCAGGTAATGGGTCGCCGCGAGACCGGGGATGTCGGGGACAATGGGCTCCGCACCGGCGGCAATGACGATGGTGCGGGTGGTGATCGGATTGCCATCCACTTCCACGCACCAGGGCGAGACGATACGCGCCCGGCCGCGTCGGACATCGACGCCGAGGTCCGTATACCGTTCAACTGAATCGTGCGGCGCGACGGTCGCGATCATCGCCTGCACCCGCTCCATCACCGCGGCAAAATCCACCGCGAGCGGGGGTCCCGACAAACCAAGCTCTGCGGCTCTGCGGGCTTCGGCGGCGAGGCGGGCGCTGCGGATGATGGCTTTGGATGGCACGCAGCCGGTGTTCAAACAGTCCCCGCCCATGTCGCCGCCCTCGACCAGGGTAACACCGGCGCGCAGGGCGGCGCCGAGGTAGGCGCTGACCAGACCGGCCGAACCAGCGCCGATAACCACCAGGTTGCGATCGAAGTGTTGTGGCCGTTGCCAGGTGCGACGCTCGCTTGTCATGCTGGAATACGCACAAAACGGCTCTGGTCCGTCATCGTCGGGCCGTGCATCTGCATGGACTGGGTCTTTTCACGTTTCATGACAAGTGGCCCTCAGGTCGAATGCGCCGGCGTCAGCGGGTTTATACCCGCCTTTGGATTATTCCCGTTACCGGTTTGTGCCCGGGCGCTTGAACCAACGCGCCAGGACTGTATCGAGCGAGAGATATCCAGCCCCCTGGGCCATCAGCACCAGCTGCATCACCGCCCATTGGATGTGCGTCGGCCAGGCTTGGGGAAACACGAAGATTTCGATCACCATCGTCATGGCGAACAACGCCAGCGCCGTGAAGCGTGTGGCCAGGCCAAGGACCAACAGGGGCGGCGTCACCAGTTCCATGGTCACGGCAAGATACGCGGCCAGATCAGGCGGCAGCAGCGGCACCTGATAAGTTTGATCGAACATGTACAGCCTGGTGTCCCAGTTGGCCAAATGCGTCTGGGCGGAACTCCAGAAGACCTGAGCGAGCGCGATGCGGGCTGTCAATGCGATCAGCCAATAGGGGATGCGCTGGAACAACCCGGTGATCATGCTGACAACGGTCAGGATGACGTTTTCGGTAACCACGGGCTTGCTTACCGTCATGCTCATCGCTTTGGTCCTGTTCGTGGCGAACCAGGAATTTCCGGCAGCTCGCAACGGCCAAAGAACCCGTGTGCGATCAGGCTGCCAAGTACCGGCGCCGCATCCGGCGGCGGAATCAGGTCGAGGGCGTCCGCGAGTGGCTGTCCCTCTGCCAGCGCCCTGGCGAGTGTATAGGCACTCGGCGACAGATGCAGCAGGACAAGCCCGTCCGAGCCGTTCAGGACGGCCAGGACATCGCCTTCCGCCGTGATGTCGATCGCAGCCAAGGCCGATGCGCGGGCCCCCACATCCCCAGTCAACACAGCGTCCCAGACCGCCCTGGCGGGATAGGTCAATGCCAGCAGCGGCAGTGACGGATGCGCCGCGAACCGCAGGCCCGCCCGCTGCTCATCCGGAATGCCCAGCAACACTTCCGCCGTAAGCACTGGAACGACTGTGGCGTGCAGGGCGTGATTGACCGCCCATTCCAGCGTTGCCACGTCGGGAAGGTAGGCAATGCCTCGAGCCGGCTCAAACGCGGCGAGAAAGGCCGGAAATGCTGCGCCATATTCATACAGATCGGCGCTTGCGGGCGGTGTCGCCGTAATAAACCGGGCGGCAGCTCCGGCGAAGAAATCGGCGCCGACCAGACGCTCGACGGCCGGGAACATCAGACGCAATGCGCCGGTCAGGTTACCCAGCACATTGTTTCGGTAAATGCGCACGCGTGATGCGGCCGTCAGCGCGCCGCCTATTACGGTCGATGGCGGTGTGGCGGCATCGCCAGCCAGCAGCGCCTTCTCCATATCGCGTTGAAGTTCAAGCAGCGTGGGCATGGCGCGCGCCCGGATTGTGCCGCATGAGATAATGGTCGGCGATCGCCGCCTCATGCAGCAGCACCGACAGGTCCGGGATGGCGGCATCCCACTCAATCAGGGCCGGACGCGGCCCGATGATCCGCAAGGCCGTCGCGAACAAAGTCCAGACGGCCGGGTCCACTTGTCTGTCATGCGTGTCCAGCAGCAATACTTCAGCGATACCCTCGGCAGGACTGTGACCGGCGAGATGGTATTCCCCGACAGCGGCCGCGGCGAACGCACCCAGATAGCGTTCAGCGTCCCACCCATGGTTGGTGCAACTGACGAAAATATTGTTGATATCGCAGATCAGTCCGCAGCCGGTGCGCTGAACCAGCGCTGTCAAAAATTCCGGTTCGGGGATTGTTGAATGGCGGAATTGCAAATAAGTCGATGGATTTTCGATCAAGATCGAACGCTTGAGTGTCGTCTGCACCAGGTCGACATTGCGGCAGACGACATCGAGACTTTCTTCGGTCAGCGGTAATGGCAGCAGATCTGCCAGAAAGTCATGATCGACGGCGCCCCACGCAAGATGGTCCGACATCAGTCCGGGATCGACCCGATCCGCCAGGTCGGCAATGCGCGCGAGATGCCGGCGGTCAACGCCCTGGGCGCTGCCGAGCGAAAGGCCGACGCTGTGCAGGGAGACAGGGTAGTCGGTCCGTACCGCCTCAAGAATCGTGAGAGCGGGGCCGGTCAAATAATTCTCGCTGTGCACCTCGATCCAGCCCACCTTGGGACTGGTTTCGAAGAATGCGGTATGATGCGGGAAGCGCAGTCCGATCCCCGCGCTGACGGGGACCGAACCGATGCCTGCACAAGCCGCTTGCTTTGTGCCTGTCACGTCGGTGGCCTGCTCAGGAGGCCTTAAGCGCCCCGCCCTGGATCTTCCCGCAATCGCCGGCCGGCAGCAGCACGAAGGACGCAGGATCGTTTGCCTTGGTTGCCTGGCCCGCGCAGGAATGCGCACCGGCGGCACAGTCATTCCTGCCCACGGCGTTGATGCCGTAGCAGGCAACCAGATGGTGGGTCTTGGCGCGGGCCATGTTGGACTGCTGCATCTTCATCATCTGGTCTTTGGACATCATTTCGGCTGACGCCGAGGTGGCGGTCAGCGCGGTCGCGCCGGCAAGGCCGACGGCGGCGGTGAACACCGAAGCTGCGAACATTCTGCGGTCCATCGTCTTATTCTCCTGAAGCGTGACGGTCCGGAAGCGGACCCGCATTGCCAATTCGATGGGCCGAAGAAAAAGGTTACAGCCGGGTGCGCGAAATACTGTCGGGCCGGGTATCGGCGAACAGCCGGGCAATGGCACCGGCGAGCAGGCTGAACAGCACCACCGAACCAAGCTGCCAGACGATCACCATGATGGCGGCATCTTCGGTGTGGTACAGCCGCAGCGCCGCGGCACCCAACGCGGCGGCCCCCAGCGCACCGCAGAGGCAGGCATGAGTGGTGCGGACTTTGCCGCTGCGGCGCAGCATGACGGTGATCGCGATGGCGGGCACCAGGCCGCCAAGTGCAATGGCCGGAAGGCACATCGCATCGGATGTAACCTGGAGTCCGCCCGGCCCGAGCCGAAGGAACACATCCAGGCACTGCTGCCCGAGAACGCCGAACCACAGCGCCATCGGCGCCATTGGCAGCCAAACCTTCCAGTCGGGTTGGTCGGGCAGACCCGCGCAAAGCGCGGCATAAATGCCGACAAAGGCCGTCAGCAGCGCCGCCCCTTCCTCAATAAGGAAGGAGCGGTCGGCGAGACGCGCGGCAAGATCGGGCCGCGGTCCGAAAAACCAGACGACCAAACCGGCCGCCGGCAACGAAATCAGCAGCCACCATGCAAGCCGCGTCACCGGACGGGCGATACGGTGAACTGGCGTCAAGCCCCCGACAAGTTGTTCGATAAGACGTTCGGTCTCCATGTTACACTGCCCCGTGCAGCAACTTGCGTAACGCCTGGATTCCGCGATGCGTCGCGACCTTGAGCGCGGCCACGCTCATGCCGCTCGTCGTGGATGCTTCTTCCAATGAAAGCCCCTGCATTTTCGTCATCTCGATCGCGCGCCGCTGACCATCCGGCAGGCGGGCGATCGCAGCCAGCAATGCGCCGGCTTCCAGCCCCTTATGCTGATCACTTTGGGTCGTCAGGGCGTCCGATGTCTCGGGCACATCATCGATCGGCGTCTCCCGCGCCCCTGCGCGACGGCTTCTGCGCATGGCATCACCGCCACGGAAGCGCATGATCCCGTACAGGAAGGGCATGAAGGGTCGTGCCGGATCATAGAGATGAAGCGATGTATGAAGCCCAAGAAGGGTCTCCTGCACGACATCCTCCAGCGCGGACGCATCGGCTTGCGGCCATCGCGCCCGGGCGGCCCGCCGGAGCGGCTGTATCACCGCAGCCAAAAGTGCGCCGTAGAGCACGCGGTCGCCCTGCTGCGCCGCCCGCATCCACTCCTGCCAGCGTGGATCCTCTACGGCCATGGCTCCGTTCCGCTATTGCGGTCTTATAGGCCGCGAGGCAGAAGCGCGGAAGTAACGTGCCCCAAAATTGGCGGATGTCAGATATACGAATCCTGGGGTAAACTTTGAGACGACCGTGGCGAATTAGGAAAGGGGCTGTGCAGCCCGCGGCCATACAGTTCGATCCTTCACGCTTCAACAAAGGGACATTGCCTATGCGCTTTCTCGGTTTCCTGCCCGCCGCCCTCCTCGCCGGCTTCCTGTCGCTGCATGGTGCCGCGTCCGCGCGCGCGGCAACGGTCGAACAGTTTACCGAGCAGGCTTTCAAGGCTGCACAGGCCGATGGTCAGCCGATCCTGGTCGACATCTCCGCGCCCTGGTGCCCGACCTGCGCACAGCAGAAGCCGATCATTGATCGTCTCGCCGCCACGCCGGCGTTTGCGAAACTGGTGATCCTGCATGTCGATTTCGATACGCAGAAGGATGTGGTGCGGGCCATGGGCGCGCGTATGCAGAGCACGTTGATCGTCTTCCACGGCAAGACCCGCGAAGGAACCTCGGTCGGCGACACCAACCCCGACTCGATCAAGGCATTGCTCGACAAGAGCCGGAGCTGACTCTGCGTGGACATCGGGGTCCTCGGGTTCGGCTTCCTGGCCGGTCTCTTCTCGATTCTATCCCCCTGTGTTCTGCCTGTTCTACCTTTGGTGTTTGCCCCCGCCGGCGTTGCACATCGACATGGTGCCATAGCACTGGCCGCGGGGCTGGTCTCCTCCTTCGTTGTCATTGGCATGTTCGTGGCAACGATCGGCTTTTCAATCGGACTGGACGGCGGCGTGGTGCGCGACGTCGCGGCGGTAATACTCGGGCTGGTCGGCATTGTGTTATTGAGCGGGTCGCTGCAACAGCGCTTCGCCATGGCAAGCAGCGGCTTTGGCAACGGCGCGAACCAGTTCATGGCGCGGTTCACGCCATCCGGGCTTGGCGGTCAGTTCTCGATTGGCGTCCTGCTTGGCGCCGTCTGGAGCCCCTGCGTCGGCCCGACCCTGGGCGCGGCCTCGGTCCTTGCGGCGCAGGGACGCGATCTGGGTGGCGTCGCCGCGGTCATGATCGCCTTCGGCCTGGGGGCGGCATTGCCGCTCCTGCTCGTCAGCAGGCTCTCACGGCAGGTGCTGGTGCGCTGGCGTGGACGCATGATGGGCGTGGGCAAGGCCGGCAAGATCCTGCTCGGCGCCGCCTCCTTAACTGTCTCCGTCCTCATCCTCACTGGCTACGACCGGGCCTTGGAAACAACGCTGGTGAACGCATCACCGGCGTGGCTGACCGCGCTGACCACCCGCTTCTAGCCGGTCTCACCTTGAGTTTCACCGCGTGACGGTGCGGTTCAAGGTGCGATGGTTGCTCGCCCTGGTGGTCGCCGGGTTGTTGACGCTGTTTGTCCTACGGGTTTTGCCCTTCATCTCACTGACCTGGTTGGATGCACATCAGCGCCTGCTCCTCTCCTACCGCGCGGCCCATCCCGTGGGGATGGCTGCCATTTTCGTAGTTTTCTATATCGCCTATGCCGGTATGGCGCTGCCGGGTGCCGAGGTATTGGCAATCGCAGCCGGGGCACTTTTCGGTCTGGTCGAAGGCACAGTGCTGGTTTCCTTCGCCTCCAGCATCGGCGCGACCCTGGCATTTCTTTTGAGCCGCTTCTTGCTGCGCGACATGGTGCGAGCGAGGTTCGCAGTCCTGTGGAACATGGTATCGCGCGGCATCGAGAAGGAGGGCGCCTTCTACCTTTTTGCGCTGCGCTTGATTCCCATCATTCCGTTCTTCGTTGTCGACCTGCTGATGGGACTCACGACTTTGCGCACCTTTACGTTCTATTGGGTCAGCCAGATCGGCATGCTTCCCGCTACGATCGCCTACGTGAATGCCGGCCTGCAGCTTGGACGGGTCCGGGCAATGTCTGAAATACTTGGCCCGCGCGTGTTGCTGTCGTTCGCCGTGCTTGGCGTGCTGCCGCTGGCGGCTCGGTATTCAGTCGGAGCCCTGCGTAGGCTTGCCCACCGTCAAAACGGCTGATGGCTCGAACGTAAAGTTCCACAGGAAAAGACACTGCACTTTCCTAATTGGTCATCGGCGCGCGATGAGATGTCTGGTAACTGCCCGTGCGGCGAACGGCAAGACCGCCAGCAACAGTAGCGAGCCGATCATCCAAGGCGACAGAATGCCGGACAGGCTCTTAAGGTGCTCGATCTGGGTTCCGGCGTTGACATAGACAAGCGTGGCCGGAAACATTCCAATTTGGCTTACAGTGTAGAAACGCAGCACGGGAAATGCAGTAACACCGAAGACGAGATTGACCAGAAAGAATGGAATGGCGGGCACGAGCCTGAGGCTCAGAAGATAGATCCATCCATCGCGGTCCAGACCATGGTTGACTTGGTCGACGCGAGATTGAAACCGTTGCCGGACCGGGCCGCGAAACAGGAACCGACTTGCGAGAAAGGCAAGCGTGGCGCCAAGCGAGGAGCCGAATGATGCCAGCACGGCTCCTTCCAGCAACCCGAATACGGCGCCGCCGGCAACTGTAACGACCAGCGCTCCTGGAATGGACAGGGCTGCCATCACGACATAGAGCAGCAGGTATCCTGCGGCGAGCGTCACTGGGTGTTGGTCCCGCAGTGCCAGCAGGTCATGCTCGTGCGCCCGCAAGGAATCCAGGGTCAGGTCATGCTGGAATCCCATGACGAAAAATCCGCCAATCAGTCCCGCCACGCCGAGCAAGGTCAGCGCGCGGACAATCCATGCACGGTGGCTAAGAGGGGGCGCCATTAACGACCTCCGCCGAAACCGGGCACCCGCCCAACCCCCGGGCGCGCGAAATGGGGGCGGCCGCGAGCGTATCCGTCATGGCGAATATCATGCTGCAAATTCCATAGATGAATTTCTTCGATCGGTCCCACGGGAATTGATCCTGCCCGGCGTCGTGCGTCATGACCCTATTTGTCCGATCAGACGAAAAGGTTACCAACGGTTGGCGGTCGCAGGAGGACATGACGGCGGAAAAATTCTGATTGGTGGTGGGGTCAACGACGATCAAGGTCCCAACCCATTCTTCCCACGACCGGGATTTTGCCATCCGTTCAGAAGCGCGTGGATCATTCGACCGGCAAAGGCATCTGAACGTTTGGCATCTCCGCCCGCCACGGAAAAAGGCACGAGGGCGTGCAGCCCTCGCTTAAGCCAATTCAGACAATTGTGCGCCAGCACGTCCCGTATCGACGAATATAGCTCGGCCTAATGCTGGTTCTGATGGCTGATCGCCCAGACGTAGCCCGCTACGGCGGAAATGTCTGCCTGGGACAGCTTGGCTCCGCCGCCGGGCGGCATGGCGCCGATATGATTCTTTGGCTTCGGCACGCCGATCTCGATGACGTGGGCGATACCCGCGACGCTGCCGTCACTCCAGATCCATTGCCCGGATCTTAGATCCGAACCGGTTGCAGTGCCCCTCCCATCAGCGGCATGACATCCGGCGCAGGTTCCACCCGCGGCTTCGCCGTGAAAGATGCGATCGCCAAGGGCAACCTGATCCGGTGAACCGCCCGGTGGAACAGGCAGAGAGCCCCCTGCATCAGGGTTGATGCCCTCCGGCGGCGGTGGATTGCCCGACGCTGCCTGCTGCTGCCCGGCCGCATTCGGAGCGGCGGCGACATGAGTTTGATCCGGTCCGTGATACGTCACGTGCCAAATACGACCGGTAATATCGTCCGAGATATACAGGCTGCCATCAGGTGCAATCGCAAGACCGGTGGGGCGGTGATCTGCCCGGCCAGGTGTCTTGATCGCCCCGGCGAAGCCGTCGGCAAATACGATGAAGGGGCCCGACGCCTTACCATGAGCGAGCGGCTGGAAGACAACATTGTAGCCGCCCTGCGGACCAGGTGCGCGGTTCCAGGAGCCATGGAAGGCGATAAAGGCGCCATCCTTATAGTCCGACGGGAACTGACTGCCGTGATAGATCTGCACGTCATTCGGCGCCCAATGGGCCGGGAACGCTGCAACCGGTTCCGTCTTTTGGGCACAGACGCCGACCTTCTTGCCGCCGTCGCCGCCATATTCCGGGGCCAGGACAAGTTTCTTCTGATCCAGATCATAATAGCACTCAGGCCAGCCAAAATCCGCACCGTTGGTCAGTTGCACGAGTTCTTCAGCCGGCTCGTTCTGGCCGCTCACCTGATTATAGAGCTTGGGCCAGTTCTCATAAAGCTGGTCGCGGCCGTGTTGAGTAGCAAAGATACGGTTCTTCGAGTCGAACGAAAGACCTTCCCCGTTGCGCAGACCGGTGGCAAAGCGCTGTTCGGGTGAGAAATGCTGATTCAATACGTTGGCGTTGAACAGCCAAATGCCGCCGCGGGTGCGGAGCTCCCTACAGGGATTGTTGCCGGGGACGTCCGGAATACGGTTCTCACGCTGACACGCATTCGTCGCGGAGCCCATATCGACATACATGTTGCCCCGCCCGTCAATGGCGAACGGGTGCATGGGGTGATCGCCGCCCAGCGGCATACCGGAAACCACCGTTTCGGGCCGGGTTGTCGGCACCCCTCCCTGCCGGGGCAGTGGATATCGGACAATTTTGTCGTTTGTTTCGGCATAAATGTAGTTGTTATAGATCGCAATGCCAGTGCCGCCAGCGTTGCCCTGAGCGTGAGTTGGGTCGAAGCGTTTGATCACGTCGGCATGTCCATCCCCCTTAGTGTCCTGCAGGGCGACAAGAAAGCCGCCTGCATGGGGTGCATCGTTATTGTAGTATTCACCGCTCCAGGTATTCGCGTAAACAACGCCGTTCGGAGCAATCGCCATATGGCGGGTATGGCCTATATTGTCGGCGAAGACCGTGGCGCAGAACCCGGGTGCCAAGGTGAGGCCGCCGTTGTCACCAGGACATCCGGCGGACACAGATTGCTGGTCGGTTGGCTGCGCAAGACTGGCGGAAACGCCAAGAACAGGCAACACCGCGGCAGCGAGGATGGTGCGATGGGCAAGCCGGCGCGCCCAGAAGCCTTTGCAATGATCCACTTTCACCAATCTCTCCATACTGTTATCGGATGGAACCCGAAACGTACGATATCGTTTATCTGGACGCGGCCTCACAGGCGAGAACTCTTGAAAGCCGCCACGAGATGCTTTCCGTACTTATAGTTGAAGCGACCGTGACGACAGAGGTACGCTATGGTCCTTGAACGGAGGATCCGGTGATGGTCTCTTCTTTGATGGGTCGAACAAATGACCGAACTGGCCACCGCGCCGCTCAAGGCAACGATGGCCCAGGTCAATCCAAACCCGTTCAGCTCCCCGCGTTCCCTGTCACCCGCCAGATGACATTGCCGACATCGTCGGCCATCAGTACGGCGCCGTCAGGGCCGAGCGTCACGCCAACTGGCCGACCGTAGGATTCGCGCTCATCGGGCGCCAGAAAGCCGGACAGGATATCACGTGGTGGTCCGGATGGCCGGCCGCCGGTGAACGGAACAAAGACCAGCCTGTAGCCGCTCAATTTGCTGCGATTCCAGGATCCGTGCTGGCCAATTGCCATGCCTCCCGGGAAGTTCGGAAGCGCGCCCTCGGGAAGCCAGCATAGACCCAGCGAGGCCGTGTGGCCGCCGAGGGCATAGTCCGGGGTAAGGGCCTTGGCGACCATCGCGGAATCCTGTGGCACGCGGTCATCGACCGTTTGCCCCCAGTAGCAGTAGGGCCAGCCATAAAAGCCACCTTCGCGGACCGAGGTCAGATAATCCGGCGGCGTCTCGTCACCCAGACCGTCACGTTCGTTCACCACGGTCCAGAGCGCGCCCGTCGCCGGCTCCCACGCCATGCCGACGGGGTTGCGCAAACCCGAAGCGAAAATCCGTATCGTTTCTCTTTCAATATCGAATTCATGAATCGCCGCCCGGCCGTCCTCAACCTCCATGCCGTCATCGGCGATATTGGTAAGGGAGCCGACGCCAATATAGATTTTCTTCCGATCCGGACTGACAAGAAGGCTTCTTGTCCAGTGTCCGGCGGGCTTGAATGTCGCCATTGTCCGCCCCGGTGCCGTGATGCGGGTTGCGCCCGGCGTATAGGGAAACGCCACAAGGCTATCCGTGTTGCCAACGTAAAACACGTTGTCAATCATCGCCATGCCGAACGGCTGACGAAGGTTCTCAATAAATACCTCGCGGATCTCCGCAATACCGTCACCATCCGCATCACGCAGCAAGGTGATGCGATTGGCGCTGACCCCCATGGCCGCGGCCCGGCGCATCGTGCTCACCATGGCATAGTCGAACAGCGAACGCGGGGAGCGGTCCTCGTTCATGGATTCGGCCACCAGGACATCGCCATTCGGCAGCACCTCCAGCCAACGAGGATGATCGAGGTCCCTGGCAAAGGCATTGACCTTCAGTCCCGGCGCCGGGACGGGCGCCTTACCTTCGGACCAGCCTCTGGCAGTCGGCATTTTCAGCGTCGGGATGGCCCCCTGCGGCTTCGCCGCCGGTATGGCGGGGTTGATACCCCAGGCGGGATCGTGGGCAGGCTCCTTCAAGCGCCGTGCCAGACGGGCCGCACCGCCCACCATCGCGACAGCCTGAGCAAAAGGTGTTGAAAACCGCAACGTATTCTTCCTTGGCTTTGTGCAATCCAGTGCGGTGGGCCCGCAGTTCGCAGTACGGCCGGCGTCGGCCACCTTTTGACCCACACAAGTGTTCGGTATTCATGATGGCCGAGTCATGCTGTGTTGTATAGGCCGGGATATGGCGCCTGGACGCCCGAGGTGCACCCCTTCCTGCGCAAGGAGCAACCGTATCGTGAGGCGACGGAACCGGTCGATAGGCCGTTCGACACAGTGACCGCGTCACATCCATTGGCGCATTTCACCCGGCCAGGGTAGGCTTTGATGCAATCGACAAAGAGATTGATGGGGGTGACGCGTGCCTGATGAAGACAGCATGTTCATATGGCCGGCCACCGGCGCCATACAGGTGATCCCACTGCGCAGCGGCGGCTGTAACATCAAGATCACATTTTCCGACCAGGGCCTTGTGACAGCAATCGGCCCGGGCCGGATCACCAAGATCCGACAAATCCCAACAAAGCGCATCGCTCGGCAGTTCGAAGTCACCATCCGGCATAGTAATGACTTTGAGAGTATCTATAACATTACGGATCTGACACCCCATGCGGCAAAAGGAGATGCCACCCACCTTGGGTCGGTGAAACGTCTCGTCAACCGGGGTGACACGCTCTACGGCATTGTAAATGGGGGCTATCTGCACTTTCAGCTTTGTCATGCCGGCAAGCTGATCGATCCCAGGGAATTCATGCAGCAGGCAAACATTCTCCTTCTCTGACTGGCGCGCAGATGTAGCCAGACAGCATGGCGTCGGGGAACGCTCGCCCGTGTTCGTCGGTGACAATGACGATCCGGCTTCAGTCGGGGCAGGAAAGCGATGAAAGAAGTTTCCCGCTAGCCGGTTCGCATGCCGTCAACGAATACGTCCAACAAACGATGCACATTCCCCTGCCAACCGGGTTTGTCATGCGTGTAGCAAAGGCCAACGATCGTCCGCAGGATGTCCTCCGGGCTGATATCATCGCGGATTATCCCTGCCCCCACCGCCCGCTCCAGCAACGGCTGCAAGGCACCGCTCAGGCGGCTGATCGAGTAGGTCGTCAGGTCGGATGACGCATGCACGACGACAGCAAGCGCAGTTGACATGCCCTTCTTCGTCGCCACGAATTCCACATTCGCATGCATCCAGCGGCGAAGCGCCTCCAGCGGCGACAGGTCCGGCCCAAGGTCCTCTGCCAACTTCACCAGCTGTTCAACCTCGTGGCGATACACCGCCTCAAACAGGGCCTCACGGGTCGGGAAGTGCCGGTAAAGCGTCCCGATGCCAACACCCGCCTCGCGCGCGACCGCCTCAAGGCTGGTGCCGGCGCCACCGGCGGCAAACACCATCTTGGCGGCGGCAAGCACCCGCTCATAGTTGCGGACGCTGTCAACGCGCGGTTTCCGCCCGGTCCTGGGTCGACGAACTGCCTCCATGAAGAATCAGTGTCACTCCACTTGCAAAGCGGAGGGTTCCTCCGTATTTGACGCTGCAGTCACAGCTCTGATCGGAGTACCGCATGAGCCTGTCAATCACCCTGACGATCAACGGCACCACGCGCGCTGTTGCACTGGACGATCCCCGCATCACCCTCCTGGACCTGTTGCGGGAAAGGTTGGACCTCACTGGCACGAAGAAGGGCTGTGATCGCGGGCAATGCGGCGCCTGCACCGTGCTCGTCGATGGCCGGCGGGTGAACGCCTGCCTGGCTCTGGCGATCAGTCATGATGGTGCCGAGATCCTGACCATCGAGGGCGTGGCGCAAGGTGACCAGCTCCACCCCGTCCAGGCGGCATTCATCGCACATGATGGGTTTCAATGCGGATTCTGTACGCCCGGCCAGATCATGAGCGCGATCGGGATGATTGCCGAAGGCCAGGCCGGCAGCGATCCCGAACGGGTGCGGGAGGCCATGAGTGGCAATCTATGCCGCTGCGGCGCCTATCTCGGCATCACCGAGGCGATCCTGGACGCGCAGCATGCGATCGAAACTTCCGGCCGGAAGGACGCAGCATGAACCGCTTCGAATACATCCGACCGGTCACGGTATCCGAGGCCGTGGCCGCTGGCGCAGCACCCGGCTCAACCTATCTGGCCGCCGGCACCAACCTGCTCGACCTGATGAAGGGCGGCGTCACGCGCCCGGTGCAGTTGGTCGATATCACCCGCCTGCCCGGGCTCGACCGGATTGAGCACCTCGAAGACGGCGGCGTGCGCATCGGCGCGCTGGTCCGCAACGCCGACCTCGCCCATGATCCCGCCTTTGCCCGCCGCTTCCCGTCCATCGCGGAAGCGCTGCTTTCGGGTGCGTCAGCCCAGTTGCGCAACGCGGCGACGGCGGGCGGCAACCTGCTGCAACGGACCCGGTGCGCCTACTTCTACGACACCGCCAGCGCCTGCAATAAACGCCACCCCGGCGCTGGCTGCGACGCGATCGGCGGCGACAACCGACTGCACGCCATCCTGGGCTGGAGCGAGCATTGCATCGCGACCCATCCCTCCGATTTCTGCGTGCCGATGACTGCGCTCGACGCTGTGGTTGAGATTGAGGGGCCACAGGGCCGGCGCGCGATCCCGCTTGAACAGTTTCACCGGCTGCCGGGCGACAACCCGGAACGGGAAACAGTGCTGGACCGCGGCGAACTGATCACGGCAATCCGCCTACCGCCCGAAGCCGCCGCCTTCGCGCCCCATGCACGGTATCTGAAAGTCCGCGAGCGCACCTCCTACGCGTTCGCCGTCGTCTCGGCGGCGGCTGCCCTCCGGTTCGAAGGCGACGTGATCGCCGAGGCCCGCATCGCCCTCGGCAGCGTCGCACTCACGCCATGGCGCCCCCGCTCGGCCGAGGCGACGCTGGCCGGCGCGCGACCGGATGCCGCCGCCTTCCGTCACGCGGCCGACGCGGCATTGGCCGATGCCAGGCCGTCCGGTGACAACGCGTTCAAGATCGAGCTCGCGCGCCGCATTGTCGTGCGCGCGCTGACACTGGCGGCGGCCGGTACGCCCGCGCGGATGCCCGCCCTGCCCGCCTCACCCTTTGCCGGAGTCATGACCCATGCCTGAGATCGCTCTCACGCAAGCGCCCGCCCATGTCCGTATGGGGTCGAGCATCGGCCAGCCCCTGACAAGGCGCGAAGGCGTGCTGAAAACCACCGGCGCAGCACGCTATGCCGCCGATCACCATCCGCCTGGAATGGCCTATGCGGCGCTCGCCGTCAGCAGCATCGCGCGCGGCCGGGTTGTTGCCCTCGATGTGGCGGCTGCCAAGGACCATCCGGGTGTAATCGCGGTGATGACACCGGCAAACGCACCCAAGCTGGCGCTGGACCCGGATGCGAAGCTGCACCCGTTCATGTTCCGGCTCGATGTGCTGCAGAACGACAAGGTGCGCTATGCCAACCAGCCGATTGCCGTGGTGGTAGCGGACACGCTTGAAGCGGCAACGGAAGGCGCCGCGCTACTGGCGCCGCGTTACGAAACAGAGCCCGCACGGGTCGGCCTGGACGGGCATGAGCGTTTTGCCCCCCAGGCTGTTGGTGCCGGCCGGCCGGCGGAGGAAAGCCACGGCGACGTCGAAGCCGGGCTTGCGTCGGCATCGCGCCGGATTGAGACGGTCTACGAAACCCCTGGGCAATATCACAACGCGATGGAACCTCATGCCATCGTGGCGGCGTGGGACGGGGATACGCTGACGATCGACACGCCGAGCCAGGGGATGGCATTCGCGCAGGATCGGATCGCGGGTCTGTTCGGCATTGAACCGACGGCAGTGCACATCCGCAGCCCGTTCCTCGGTGGCGGGTTCGGGTCCAAGGGGCTGATCTCCGGGCCGCAGATTTTGGGCATCATGGCAGCCCGCCTTGTGGGTCGGCCGGTCAAACTGGTGCTGCAGCGGGCGCAGATGTATGGCCCTGTCGGGCATCGCGCGCCCACACGCCAGACAATGCGCCTGGGCGCGGATGACCAGGGCCGGTTGACGGCGCTCAGCCACCATGTCCATACCGCCACCAGTGCGTTCGATGACTTCGTCGAACCGGCGGCAACTGTGTCCCACGCGCTGTATGCCAGCCCGGCGATCCGGACGTCGCATGAGGCCGTGCGCATCGACACGGGCACGCCGCTGTTCATGCGCGCGCCCGGCGAGGCGCCCGGCAGCGCCGCGCTGGAAAGTGCGATCGATGAGATGGCGCACGCCAGCGGCATGGACCCGCTGAGGTTCCGTCTGGCCAACTATGCGGACGTGGAGCCGATCAGCGGCAATCCATTTTCCTCCAAGGCGCTGCGCCAGTGCTACGAGCAGGGGGCAGAGCGGTTTGGCTGGTCGCGCCGCCCGCTCGCACCCAGGCAGATGCGCGATGAGGCCGGCATGCTGGTCGGCTGGGGCATGGGCACGGCGACCTTCCCGGCGATCATGTTCGAAGGCCACGCCCGCGCGGTTCTGCGCCGCGACGGCACCGGCATTGTCGAGCTTGGCGCGCACGACATGGGCCAGGGTGCCTGGACCGCGCTTGCGCAGATCGCCGCCGATTCACTGGGTTTGGATCTTGGTCGGATCGAGTTCCGGTCGGGCACGTCGGACCTGCCGGATGCCGGGATAGCCGGCGGTTCGGCGCACACAGCGACGGCGGGTATGGCGATCCATGGCGCGGGTGCTGACGTGATTGCCAGGCTGGCGGACCTGGCGACAGGTGACTCACGGTCGCCGCTGTTCGGCGCCGGCAACGCGGGCGTCATTGCGCGCGGTGGTCGGCTGTTTCGGCGCGACAATGAGGCAGCAAGCGAAAGCTACGCGGATATCCTGAGCCGGGCCGGTCGGGATGTGATTGAGGGTCATGGGTCTGGCAGGGTGGACCCGGCGGCGCAGGCGGCCTACGCAATGCATGCGCATGGCGCCGTGTTTGCCGAGGTGAAGGTGGACCCGGATTTTGGCCAGGTGCGCGTGACAAGGCTGGTGGGTGCGTTCGCCGCCGGCACCATCGTCAACCCGCACATGGTGCGCAGCCAGTATCTCGGCGGCATGATCTGGGGCGTTTCCTTCGCCTTGCATGAGCAGGCCGTGACCGACCGGCGCAGCGGCCGGGTGATGAATGCAAACCTGGCTGACTACCATGTGCCGGTGAACGCGGACGTGCCCAGCATTGAGGCGATCCTGGTGGAAGAGCGCGACATCCACGTCAACGCACTCGGCATCAAGGGCGTGGGCGAAATCGGCGTCACCGGGACGGCGGGGGCCATCGCCAACGCGGTTTGGCATGCGACAGGTGTGCGCGTGCGCAGCTTCCCGATCACGCTGGACCGGCTGATTGAACCTTAGGACCGCCCGCCGCGTCGGCTGCCGGCGTCCTTGGACGAATGGGACGATCGATCCGGTCGATAACCTTGGGCTGCCAGACCCGGCTCTTCGCAGGCTCGGATGCGGGCGGAGAGCGGGTGATGCCTGATCCGATCAGCCCCCCGATTTCGGGGCGGCTGCGGTCACGACGCTGCCGGCGGGTCGGGCCCGTTGCGCGCCCATCGCGATCGCTGTTTCACGACGTTTCTGTAGCTGCTGGTCGGCAAACACGCCCAGCAAGATGACAGTCCCCATTACGGCGAAATTCAGCGAGCTGGGAATCCCCAGGATGTTGACAAGGTTTTGCAGCACCTGGAGTAAAGCGGTACCGAGCACGATACCCAGAATCGAGCCTTCGCCGCCGCGAAGGCTGCAACCGCCGAGAACAGCAGCGGCTATGGCATACAGTTCGTAGAAATTGCCGAACGTCGAGGGGGATACGGAATTCGTGTAGAATACCAAAAAAATTGTCGAAATTCCGGCAAGCAGCCCGCTCAACACGTAGGCCCCGGCAATGACGAGGTTCGTGTTGATGCCGGAATACCGCGCCGCTTCCTCGTTCTTGCCAACGGCAAAAAGGTACCGGCCGAACACGGACCGGTGAAGCACCACACCGAGGATCAGCGCCACGATGATCAGGAAGATGAAGCTGTGCGGTATGCCGAAACTGCGGCCGGACGCGAGCCAACTAAGTGTGTCCGCGCTGTCCCCGTAACCGAAGCCCATCGTCGAATCGTCAGTGTAGTAGCGCGCCGCACCGCGATAGATCAGCAGCCCGCACAACGTCACAATAAACGGCTGCATTCGCGCGCGTGTAATCAGGAAACCCTGGATTGCGCCAAGCACAAGGCCTCCGACCAGGACAGCCATCAGGGATAGCGGCCAGCTGACACCCCGATTGGCCACCAGATCGATGAAGATCACGCCCAGCAGCGAGAACATGGAGCCAACCGAAAGGTCGATGCCGCCGGTTATGATGGTGAGCCCCTCGCCGATCGAGAATATTCCGAACAGACCGATCAGATTGGCCATGTCGAGAAGGTTCACGCCAGAGAGGAACAGCGGATTGAGTATTGCGGTGATGCCGCTGATGAGCATCAGCAGCAACAAGAGTCCAAGTTCCTTTCTCGGCAGCATCAATGCGCCTCCGCGGTGTCCAGGTCTTGCCCAATCGCCAGGCGCAGCACGTTGTATTCGTTGAACTGGTGGCGCTGAAGAATGCCGCTGATCGTGCCCTCGTACATCACCGCGATCCGGTCGGATACGCCGATCACTTCCTCCATGTCCGAGGAGATCATCAGGATAGCGACGCCACGATCGGCAAGCTCTCGTATCAGCAAGTAAATCTCGTTCTTGGCGCCCACGTCGACACCGCGCGTCGGTTCATCAAACACCACCACCTTAGGCTGCATCGACAGCCATTTGGCGAGAACCACCTTTTGCTGGTTGCCGCCGGACAGCGTTACGACCGGGGTGTGGTCGCCGGGCGTCCTGATGGACAGGCGCGCTCTCTGCGTGCGTGAAACCGCCAGTTCCAGGTCCCGCTTGACCAGCTTCATCCGCGTATAGGCCCGCAGACTGGCGAGGGTTATGTTCTCAACGACCGGCATATCCACAATGAGGCCGGACCGTTTGCGGTCTTCCGGCACCAGGTAAATCCCGTGGCGGATCGCGTGGCCCGGCGAGGTGATCGGCACCGGCTTGCCGTCAACCCGGATTTGCCCGCCCAGAATTCGATCGATCCCGAAGATCACACGGGCCAGCGACGTGCGCCCGGACCCGACCAGCCCCGCCAGCCCGAGGATTTCGCCGCGCCGGATAGACAAATGCACCTGCCGATCCGGGAATGCAGGCGTTATCACGCCCTCGATCTCGCAACCCCCGTCGCTGCTTTCGGCATCGGGCGGAATATACAGCGCCTTGAGGTCACGCCCGATCATCAGGCGGATCATCGCCGCGTGGGTGACGGCGTCACGCGCCAGTTCGCCTGCAATGCGGCCATCGCGCAGGCAAACCACGCGGTCCGCGCAGGACTTCACCTCACCCAAACGGTGCGAGATGTAGATCACCGCCACACCATCCGCCTTCAGTTCGCTGATCACCTGCAGAAGCCGCTCGGTTTCCTTCAGTGTCAGACTGGATGTCGGTTCATCCATGATGATGACGCGCGCTGCGATCGACAGCGCCTTGGCAATTTCCACCAATTGGCGCTGGGCGATCGATAAGCCCTCGACCGGGGTGTCCGGCCCGAAATCCGCACCCAGGCGTTGCAGGAGCGGCGCGACGCGGTCACGCAGCCGCTTGCGGCTCACGAGGCCGAAACGGCGCGGTTCGCGGCCCATGCCGACGTTGGCGGCGACGTCGAGATTTTCGAAGAGGTTGAGTTCCTGGTGAACGAAAGCGATGCCGGCCCGAGCGGACTGGTTCACGCTGAGCATCGCGTGATCCTGCTCGTCGATCCGGATGCTTCCGGCGGTGGGGGCAACGATGCCCCCCAGAATCCTCATCAGCGTTGATTTGCCGGCCCCATTCTCACCGATCAGGCCCAAGACCTCGCCGCGGTCAACCCGCAGGCTGATATCATCCAGCGCGGTTACACCCGGATAGATCTTGGTGATCCCGATAAGTTCGAGCAGGGCCTGGGGTCGCTGATCCAACCTACTTGGCCAGAAGCTGCTTCATGGAAGCCTGGAATGCCGCGACGTTCGACTTCTCGATCACGCGGGTCGGAATGATGATCAGCTTGTTCGGTGGGATAAACGACCTGTCATTATTGATGTATTTGATCAAGTCGATCATGGACTGATACCCGAACTCGAACGGCTGCTGGACGATCGTTGACTGGATGGTGCCGTCGGCGACACCGCGCAACGTCTGCGGGTCTTCATCAAAGCCGACGATTTTGATCTTGCCGGCTTTACCGGCCTCCTTCACCGCGGAATAGATCTGTGGCGTGTTGT
>DAICYU010000109.1:9118-9371 GCA_027311485.1 Acetobacteraceae bacterium | reverse complement strand
GTGCACCACGTCAAAGCCACCGTCGATCAGTCCCCGGGCAAAGGCCTGTTGCAATGCGGGGATAGTATAGCCCCAGTTGCCGCCCCAATGCACCGATGCGATCAGCAGATCACCCGGCTGGCCCTGTTTCTGCGCCAGGACGGAGAGGCGCGTGGCGGTTGCGGCGGTCACGTCGGGTAGCAGGTTGACCCCGGGGCTGCTGGTGCCGGCGGCCCATTCGGGCGGCACCCCGCTGGTGGTTGCGGCGTAACCG
>DAICYU010000109.1:0-9108 GCA_027311485.1 Acetobacteraceae bacterium | reverse complement strand
CACCCACCTCCGGCAAGGCGGAGTACGGCAGGGGCCGCAGCCTCGTCCGCGTTGGCGCCCGCGCCCGCGGTGCGAATGCCGGCGCCATGCAGGGCGGCAAGCGTGTCGAGCAGGCCAGCACGCCCCCAATCCAGCACGTGGTTATTCGCCAGCCCGCAGCAGTCGATCCGAGCAGCCGTCAGACAGGCGATATTGTTCGGATTCATGCGATAATTGATGCCCTTCGGCCAATGCTGGTCACTGGTCGTGATGGCGGTTTCAAGATTGATGATCCGCGCATCGGGTTTGACCGCATGGAGAACCTGCAGCGCATCGCCCCACACGTAATCAGGTGCGACATGGCGCGGGATCGGGCCGTTGGCGGCTTCCGCGAGCCGGACATAATCAAGAGCCGACGTCGCAAAGGTTTCGTACAGTCGCGGTCGGCTCGGGTGCTGCAAAATCTGATCGATTCCCCGGCCCAGCATCACATCGCCGCACAGGAAAAATCGCGTGGTCGTCATGTCGACAGGTCCATGCTGCTGCCTCCGGCGTTACGGCAGTAAAAGCACACCGGTGTCGCGGCGGGCCGGGATGTCGGCGCACACGCAGCGCCTATGTCAGAGCCCCTGCAGCCGCTGATATCAAAGCGTGCCAAGCGTTGCCCAAGCCGCCGGCCACCGATCACGCTTTCTTCGCATGCCCGTCATCCGGGCGTGTTGATCCAGGACAAGCGGCTTCGCGGCCCGTATCAATCCCGAAAAGCCGAGCCGCGCCCGTTCCTGTTCAGCCCCCGGCGGCCGCGTTCTAGCTACGCGGCTGCGACAGCCCGCCGGCCGCGGCCTCCACCGGCTTCACCTCCCATGCGGGCGCATGCTTCCGCAGCGCCGCCGGAGCGGCCTCTCGGTGCTCGAACAGGCCCGACAGCAAGGCCGACGGCGTCGGCTCGACCGCCCCGCCGATCGGCTCGATTGATACGGTCGCCGTGCGTCCGGGCAGCAAATGCAGGTCGGCGGGAACCGCGTCCAGCCGCACGCGCACGGGAACCCGTTGCGCCAGCCTTACCCAGGAAAAGGTCGGGTTCACGTTGGCCAGCAGGTTGCCGCTGGCGGAGCGTTCACGATCCTCGATCCCGGCGGACACGCTTTCCACATGGCCGTGCAGGACCGTCTGCCGGCCCATCAGCCAGACATCGGCCGGGGCGCCGACGTGAATGGCGTGCAGCTTGGTTTCCTCGAAATAGCCTTCGACGCGAAGCGAGTCGGTATCCACCAGCGCCGTCACGGCATGCCCGGTGGAGACGTAGTTGCCGGGCTCCAGGTCGAAGTTGGTAATGATACCATTCACTGGCGCGACCACCTCGGTCCGTTGCAGGTTCAGCTCAGCCACATCGCGGTCCGCGACCGCCCGCTGGTACGCGGCGGCGGCTTGCTGCTGCGCGGCGTCCGCCTGCTGTTGCCGCTCCTGGCTGACGGACAGATCATTCAGGGCGTGGTAGCGGTTGGCTTCCCGGACCGCCTCCACCAGCGCGGCCTTGCGGCCGGCCACATCCGCCTGCGCCTGCTGCAACGCGAGTTCGAAGCGCGCCCGATCGATGCGGAAGATGATCTGCCCTTTTTTGACCGGCTGGTTGTCGCGCACCAGCACCTGACTAACCAATCCGGACACGTCGGGCGCGACGCCGACCACATCGGCGCGGACACGCCCGTCCCGGGTCCATGGTTCATCCATGTAATAGACCCAAAGCTGCCAGGTCACGCCCCCGGCCACCAGTAGGGCCAGGGTCGTGACACTGATGCGACCAAGCAGGGTGAGGAAGCCTTTCATGATTGGATCCAGTTTGCTGAAATCGTAACGATTCCGAGAAGGATGACAAACAGTGCGAAGTCGAACAGGGCCCGGTGCCAGACCAGCCGGTAGAAGCCCACGGATGAAAGCAGGCGCCGAACCGGAAAACTGAGCCCGTAGGCCAGCAGCATCCAGATCAGCAGCGGCGCCACGAACACGCCGTACAGGTTGATTTCACCGATCATGCAGCCTGCCTCCACGCTGGTTCGCTGCCGCTCGGCGCGCCGGGTACAGGATCAGGCTCGTACGGCGGCGCCGACGGAAACAGGACACGGCGAATACCCACCAGGCCCTGCAGCGCATCGTCCCGCCCCGGCGATGGACCGACGGCGCCGACGGCGGCCAGCGCAGCGTTCACTGTCGCCAGCAGATGTTCGGACGGTGCCGCCATGCGCCTTGCGTCGCGCCCCGCCCGCATGCGGCAATACCGGGCGATATCATCCAGCACGCGGTCGATCGCCGTTTCGGAATGCGGCGGCAGATCATGCCGGGCACGGCGAAGGTCGACGATGTTCAGACCCATCCGCAGTTCCGCCAGCGCGTCGGACCTGTCGATCGCAGCGTCAAACGTCGCATCCGGCCCGATGGAGCGCAGGCGGGGAACCACGGCCGCGAAACGGTCGAGCAGCAAGGCCGCGAACGCGATACGATCGCCCATGCCGCGCCGTTCGGCCGCCCGCGCCAGATCCCGCCAATTCGCCAGCAGCAACCGCCACACGGTCCATTCCGCGCCAACCGAGCGGATCAACCCGGTCAAAGTCCCCGCGACAGCCATGCCCAGGGCGGCAGCAATGCCGCCATTGATGAAGCTTGTGAAATCCGCGCTGTAGCTTTCCTGCAACGTCAACAGCGTGGCACCGTTGGCCGCCAGGGCCAGCCCGATGGGCGCCGTGCCCGGACGGGCCGCCAGCAGGCCGAAAATCAGATAGGCCGGGGCCAGCGCCAGCATCAGCGGCACGAAGTCATGCACCAGGGGCAACACGGCGAACAGGTAGAGTGCGTCGAGAAGGATGGCGACAATGGTCCAGCGCAGGAAACCAACGATCGCCGGCACCGGGTCGTCCATCGTCGCAAAGAAGCAGCACGCGACGGCGACCATCTCGGCCGCTATCGCCCCGTCCGGCCAGGCCGTCACAATCCAGCCGGCACACACCAACGCAACGGCCAGGCCAGCCGCCACGCCAGACAGAAGCGCCATGGTCCAGTCGCGGTGGCGGACAGACGACGGCTGAATCCGCGGCAGGAAATGCATCGGCACCTCGCCGCGGCGGCCGGACTCAATAATGCCATGCAGCGCCCGGCAATCCGCCCGAAGGTCCATCAGATCGGTCAGACGCATCACGAGACTCGCCAGCAGGATGCTCCGCCAGGTGTCGACCGTCCGAGGCGCCAAGGCGGCAATGGCGGCACGCAACGACGGATCATCGTCGGTTCGGCCGCGCAGCAAGGCTGCGGCACGCTGCAGCACCTGTTGCACCTCGGGCGGGACACCGCCCGCCTGCCGCAAGGCGGCCAGCCGGTCGGACAAGGAGGCGATCACCGGCAACAGCATCAACATACGGGCGCGCAACAGGCCCACGCTGCGGACAGCTTGTTGCTGCGCCGACGGATCGAAGGCCAGATGCCCGGCCAAGCTATCGATTTCGGCGGCATCGGCCGCCAGCCGGCGACGGCTGGCACGAGCACTGTCCGACGTTTCCCGGCCTTCCAGCACGTCCAACGTCCACCCCGTCGCATCCTGCAACCAGACGGCAATGCGTGCGCCCAGAACCGGGCCCACATGACGGGGAAAAATCACACTGGCGACGACGCTGGCGCACACGATCCCCAGCCCGATCTCCTCGGTCCGGGCCACCGCCGTGTCCCATACCGCCTGCGGTGAATCGACGCTGGGCAGACCAATGATCGGCACGCTGTAGGCGGCCAGCATGAACACGTAGGACCGGGGGGTGCGGTCCACCAGCGCCAGGGTCAGGCACACAGCAACCCAGATGGAGACCGCGGCGACCAGCAATCCCGGCGCGCCTGCCAGGTTCGGCACCAGCACGACGGCACCGGCCGCGCCCAACAGCGTGCCGCAAAGCCGATACAGCGCCTTCGACCGGGTTGCGCCCGACAAAGGCTGGGACGCGATGTACACTGATGCCATTGCCCAGTAAGGCCGGTCCAATCCGGCAGCCATGGCGATCCCCAGCGCCAGTATGGCGCCGGCGAACGTCCGCACCGAGAACAGCCAGTCGCGCCAACCGGGCATCACGGCCGCACCCGGCCATCGCCACAGGCCCCCACCGGGTCGGCGTTCGATCGGTGTGCCTCGGTCCGCCGCTTGATCCATCCCGCGCATGACGCCAGCCTCGTCACTGCGATCTGCGCGCCGCTGCGGCGTCGCGCCGAACCGTGCCAGACCAAGTCTGGCCAGCCCGACGCCCGGCGCTGTCATGCAGCCTGATCAGACTATCCCGGGGGGCATCCCGGAGAGACGCAGGCGGCGGCGCGCTGAACAGCGCGGCATTCGCCACGGGCGGAATTGTCGCGAAGTTAATGGCGGCAAACACGGCCCGAACAAGGTGTTTCACAGGGATCTCCATCCAGCCGGGCGCATGCCCGCCTTTGCGGAAGTAGAGATGAACCTATGCTCGCCGATTTATAATCCAGGCTTTCGGCATTGGATTTATGCGATCAGCGGTGGAATTTTGTCCGCCGCACGGTTTCGCATGACCGCCGCGATCGGCTGCCGACCCTGGGGCAGGAAGCCGCCCCGGGTGCGTTCGCCACGCAGCCGGGGACATGCAGCGGTCGGTTTAGGGAGAAGCCCGGGATTACCGGGCAAATGCGCCGTACACTGCGCCTTCGAAGCCCATCAACGTTTCCAGCACCGCCGGGTCGTTCGCCGGCAGCAGCTGCATCATCAGCACGGCGGTCAGCCGCGATGCGGGATCGACCCAGAAGAACGTGTTGTGCACGCCGGCCCAGGCGAGGCTGCCAGCCGCACGTCCGCCCGGCAGGTCTCCCATGTTGATCAGGAAGCTCAGTCCCCATTTCTTGACGATGCCGGGGAAGAACTCGACCTCCAGCGCCATCTGCGGATTATCGCTGCGCAGCTTGGGGACGTCGATCGCCCCGATATGGTTCTGCCCCATCAGCCGCACCGTCTCCGGCTTCAACACACGCTGCCCGTCCAGCGTGCCGCCGCCCAGCAGCATGCGACAAAACGCAAGGTAGTCCGCGGCCGTGGAATACAGCCCGCCGCCACCCATCAGGAATTCGGCATCCTGGGGGAACTCGAAGCTGAGCGGCGCGACCGTCCCGTCGGGTCCGCGTGCATGCGTGCCCACCATCCGCGCCTGCATCGCCTCGGTTGGGCGGAAGCTGCTGCTGGTCATGCCGAGCGGGGCGAAGATGTGCTGGTGGAAGTAGGTGTCGAGATCCTGGCCGGTGACGGTCTCGACAATCCGGCCGGCAAGGTCGATGCCGATGCCGTATTCCCACCGCGTTCCGGGATCGAATAGCAGCGGGACCTTCAGCGCATCGTGACGGCAGGTCAGAATGCTGGGTAGGCCGGCCGCGGCGACGTAGCGACCAAGATCGGCATTGAAGATGTCGTAGCCATAGCCGGAGGTGTGGGTCAGCAGGTGCCGCACCGTGACCGGCTGCGCCGGTGCCCGCAGGCGGGGCTTGCCGGCGGCGTCGAAGCCTTCCAGCACCTGCACGTCGCGGGTGAACGGCAACAGCTCCCCGATTGGCTGCTCAAGGCCAATGCGCCCCGCCTCGATAAGCTGCATGGCGGCTGTCGCCGTGATGGCCTTGGTCATGGAGGCGATGCGAAACACGCTGTCCAGCGTCATCGGCGCAGGCTGATCGACCGCGCGGCGTCCGAACGCGCCCTGGTAGAGGATGCCGGCGTCATCGGCGACCAACCCCACGACACCGGGCAGCTTGCCGCTCTCAACCGGATTGGTCAGCACGCGATTGATGGATTCGCTCATGGTCTTTGTGTCCTCCCTGCTTTTGCCGTGACCGTACAGCACGGCGTCGGGGGTGCAAATCCCGTAGCAGCCGGCGCCAGGACGGAGGTCCGTAGGGTGGCACCACAAAGATTATCGACCTGGTCTGGCAAAACCGTCCGTTAGCTGCATTATCCAGCCCACTTATGCCCGCACCGGACACGAAGGAACACACATGCCAGACGGATCGACAATACAGCGCTTTGGTAGCGGTCGCGACGTGCGGCGGATCGAGGATGCCGGCCTGCTCGCCGGCACCGGGCGCTTCACCGACGATTTCACCCTGCCCGGACAGACCTACCTGGGCTTTCTGCGCTCCCCGCACGCCCATGCCCGCATCGTGTCGGTCGATACGGCGGAAGCAGCCGGGCTGCCCGGTGTCCTGGCAATCCTGACCGGCGCCGACCTTGCCGCGGCCGGCGTGAAGCCGCTGCCGGTTGCGCCGATCTTTCAGCGCCCCGACGGATCGCCCGGCGCCACGCCGCTCCGTCCCGCCCTGGCGCACGACGTCGTTCGCTTCGTGGGTGAGGCCGTCGCCGCCGTGGTCGCCGAAACGCAGGAGCAGGCGAAGGACGCGCTGGAAGCCATCGCGGTCACGTATGACGAGCTGCCGGTCGTGACGACGCTGACGCAGGCCATCGCGTCCGAAGCCCCGCTGGTCTGGCCGGCGGCCACCGGCAACATCGCGGCGCAGATGAAGCACGGCGACGCCGCGGCCACCGACGCCGCCTTTGCCCGCGCGGCGCACGTGGTCTCGCTGGACCTGGTGAACCAGCGCCTGGTGCCAACCTCGATGGAGCCGCGCACCGCGCTGGCCACCTACGATGCCGCCAGTGACCGCCTGACGCTGCGCCTGTCCAGCCAGATGCCCTCCGGCGCCCGCGATACGCTGTGTGAGGTGCTCAATCTGCCGAAGGAAAAGATCCGTGTCGTGGTCGGCGATGTCGGCGGCGGCTTCGGCATGAAGACAGGCCTGTATGCCGAGGACATCGTCGTCACCTATGCTGCGCGCCAGGTCGGCCGGCCGGTGAAATGGACACCGGCCCGGATCGAGGAATTCCTCTCCGCCACCCACGGGCGCGACATCGAATCGCACGCCGAACTCGCGCTTGACGCAAACGGCAAGGTGCTGGGCTATCGGCTGCGGACATTCGCCAATGTCGGGGCCTATGGCAGCACGACCGGCATCATCATCCAGTTGCTGATCGGACCATGGGTCTCCACCAGCATCTATGACATCCGCACCATCGACTTCGATCTGCGGGCGGTGCTGACCAATACCGCGCCCACCGCGGCCTATCGCGGCGCCGGCCGGCCCGAGGCGATCTATATCATTGAGCGTCTGTTCGACAACGCGGCCCTGAAGCTGGGTCTCGACCCGGCCGAAATCCGGCGCCGCAACCTGATCAGCCCGGAGCAGATGCCCTACACCAACGCCATGGGGCAGGTTTACGACAGCGGCAAGTTTGGATCGATTCTGGCGCAGGCGCTGGCGCTGGCGAAATGGGACGACTTCGCCGCGCGTGAGGCGGAGTCGAAGCAGCGCGGCATGCTGCGAGGGCGCGGCCTTGCATCCTTCCTGGAATGGACCGGTGGCAACGTGTTCGAGGAACGTGTCACGGTATCCGTCGCGGGCGACGGTGATATCGAGGTTTACGCCTCGACGATGCCGATGGGACAGGGGATCGCGACCTCCTACACCCAGCTTGTGGTCGATGTGTTTGGCGTGGAGCTGGATCGCATCCGGATCGTCATGGGCGACACCGATCGTGGCCAGGGCTTCGGCAGCGCCGGCTCCCGCTCCTTGTTCACAGCCGGTTCGGCGATCCGCCACGCGTCGGAGACGGCCGTGGCCAATGGCCGCGATCTTGCGGCCGAGGCGCTGGAAGCCGCCCCCGCCGACATCGAATATGCCGACGGCATGTTCCGCATCGCCGGCACGGATCGCGGCATAGGCCTGTTCGAACTCGCCGCACGGCAGCCTGACCGGCGGATTTTCGTCGATGCGACCAGCACGGTGAACGGACCAAGCTGGCCGAACGGCGCGCATATCTGCGAGGTCGAGATCGATCCGGAGACCGGCGACGTCGAGATCGTCTCCTACGTTTCGGTCAACGATGTCGGCCGCGTCGTGAACCCGATGATCGTGCGCGGGCAGCTGGATGGCGGGGCCGTGCAGGGCATCGGCCAAGCACTGGGCGAGCACATGCAGTATGATCCGGACAGCGGGCAGGTGATGACCGCAAGCATGATGGACTACTACATGCCGCGCGCGAATATCATCGGCCAGTTCGTGCATGAGCTGGACCAGTCCACGCCCTGCCTGAACAACCCCCTCGGCGTAAAAGGCGTTGGTGAGTTAGGCACGATTGGCGCAACCCCGGCGGTGGTCAACGCCGTGGCAGATGCGTTGGCGCGGGCCGGCCATGCCGACCAGGCAACGAAACTCCAGATGCCGCTGACGCCCATGGTGGTATGGCAGGCCCTGCAGGCCTGACACAGGCGAACAAGCAGGCTGGTCCGGGTCTCAGGCAGCCCGGACCGGCCGACGCGCCCGCGGCGCGGACGCTGATCGAAACGACCGCGATGCTTGCCAGTGGGAGGCCACGCAGAGCGAGAATTGCCGGCCACCGACTGAGCAACCGGCAGCAGACATCATGAGCCGGGATCAGCGTTCAATCGGCGCGTGACCGGCGCTGTTCCCGGGTTCGATCGCAGGTGGTCATGATCAGGCAGCCGGGATCATTCAACCATGACAATCAGCCAACCGGCGTTGCGGCGACCGGCATAAGCTGCCGGCCACCACAAACAGGCTTGCGGGCCATATGACCAAGGCCGGGCCTCATGCTTCCGGCATGAGGCCCGCGTACAAGCCGGTGAGGGTCAGACCGCCTTCTTCAGAACCGGCGACGCCTTGAAGCGGACAGTCTTTCCGGCCTTGACCCGGATCGGCTCACCCGTGCGCGGATTTAATGCCTTCCGTGCTTTTGTCTTCCGCACAGTAAAAGTACCGAAGCTCGGCAGTGTAAACTTGCCGGTCTTCTTCAGTTCCTTGACGATGGCATCTATTAGTTCATTGGTGGCGCGGGCCGCCGTCGCACCGGTTACTTCGGTGGACTCCTGGAGAACCCGGGCGATGAAGGCTTTCGACATATCGGTTCCTTGTCTCTTCGAGGCATAATCATCAAACTACCCCGATATGAACCACATCGTGCGCCAAATTTGCTCGAATAGTCAATAAGTCTGAAAACAGAAGGGAAAAAAATTTGGTCCTTTC
>DAICYU010000108.1 GCA_027311485.1 Acetobacteraceae bacterium | reverse complement strand
CAGCCCGTGGTCGTAGGCGTCACGCGACAGATACAGCGCCGACTGGCCGGACCGCACCGCGTCCCGCAGCCGGCCCCGCGCCGTGCGATCGGCACGATACGCAACCAGCGCGTCCTCGACCTCTCGCAGCGCATTCAGCACCACGCCGCGGTAGCGTAACGCTGCCTCCGCCTGCTGCGCCCGCGCCGTGCGCAGGCCGGCGGTCAGCCGTCCGCCCTGGAAGATCGGCAGCGAAATCCCAGGCCCGAAGGAGTAGAACGCGCTGGCCCAGTTGGTCAGGTAGCTCGCGTCCAGCGCCCGCAGGCCGAAATTGCCGGTCAGGGAGACGTCCGGATAAAAGCTCGCCACTGCCACGCCCACATTGGCGGTCGCGGCATGCAGCTGCGCCTCGGCCTCCCGGATATCCGGCCGCCGCCGCGCCAGCGTCGAAGGCACGCCGATACCCACCACCGCCGGCACATGCGGCAGTGGCGCCGCGGCTGACAGCATCGCATCCAGCGTCCCTGGCGGCTGGCCGGTCAGCACACTCAGCAGGTTCATCGATTGCTGCGCCTGCTTCTCGTACCCCGGCAACTGAGACTGGTAATCGGCCAGCTGAGTCTGCGCCTGATCGACGTCCAGCGCCGTCGTCAATCCCTCCCGTTGCCGCCGCCTGGTCAGGTCCAGGGCTTCCTGGGCCGTGCGGATGTTCTCCTGCTGGCTCGCCAGCAGGGCCTGGGCGCCGCGCAGTTGCACGTACGCCTGCGCCACCTGCCCTTCCAGCATCACCAGCGCGTCGTTCGTCGCATCGATCTGCGCCTGCGTCGTCGCCTGCGCCTGCTCGCTTGCGCGGCGCACCCGGCCGAACAGGTCCAGCTCCCACGACGCGCCAAGCCCGTAGGAATACAGGTTGACCGGCGCCTCCAGGGGGCCGAGCGCGCCCTCAATGCCGGAGCTGAGGGCGCGCCCGGTGGTCGGGGTGATGCCGTAGGTGGGCGATCCCTGGTTCGCCAGCGTGTTGAGCTGGCCGTACACGCCCTGCGACAGCAGCACGCCTTTCAGGCCAAGTTGCTCGCGCATGAAGCTGCCGTTGCCGCTGACCGTCGGCAGGCCGGCGGCGCGGGCATTGATCTCGGCCTGCCGAGCCTCCACGACGCGCAGGACGGCCTGTTGCAGATCCAGGTTGCCGCTGATCGCCTTGTCGATCACCTGCGTCAGCACCGGGTCGTTGAAGCGCTTCCACCAGTTCGGGTCCGGGTTGGTTCGCGGCGACACCGCGGCGTCCGGATGTTTCGAAAGCTCATTCCAGGCGGCCACCGCGGGCGGCTTCGGCGGCTTGAAGTTGGGGCCGACGGTACAGGCGGACAGGACAAGCGCCGAGGCGGCGCCGATAAGGCTGGATCGGATCATCGCTGTGTGCGCCCTACCCTTTTGACTCGGAGGGTTTGCTGGTCATGAACAAGGCCGCCGGAATGATCGCCAGGGCCATCAGCCCGGTGATGAAGAACACGTCGCTGTAGGCCAGCACGCCCGCCTGGCCGCGCAGCATCTGGAACACCTGGCCCGGCGCCTGCTGCATCGCCTGCGCGACCGACTGGCCGGTGGATACCAGCGCATGCTGCACCTGCTGCAACAAAACGTTGTAGGGCTGGTAGGTCGGCGTCAGCGTGTGGACCATATCCGCCTGCCGCATCTGCTGATGATCGGTGATCAGCGCGGTGGAAACCGAGATGCCGATGCCGCCGAAGACGTTGCGCGCCATGGTGAACAGCGCCGTGGCATCGCCGTTCAGCTCCTGCGGGATGGTCGCGTAGGTCACGGTGCTGATCGGCACGAACAGCAGCGCCAGGGCGGCCGTCTGGGCGGCGCGCATGATCGCCAGGGTGCGGAAATCCATGTCCGGCACGAGGTGCATCGAGTAGTACAGCGCCGCCGACAGTGCCAGGCCGCCGGTCGCGATGATGTATTTCGTCGGGATGAACGCCATGATCCGCCCGGTCACCGGGATCAGCAGCGCCAGCACCACCCCCCCGGGTGCCAGGACCAGGCCGGCCCAATACGATGTATAACTCAGCTGTTCCTGCGCGAACTGCGGGATCAGCACGGCGCTGGCATACAGCACGAAGCCCATGATGCCGATTTCCAGCGTGCCCAGCGCAAAGTTCCGGTCCTTGAACACCCGCAGGTCCACCACCGGATGGCGCGCGTACAGCAGGTAAGCCGAACCAAACAGGTAGGCGGCGGCTGACGAAATGAACATCACCTGGATGAAGGTGGAATCCAGCCAGTCGTAGTCCTCGCCCCGGTCGGTGCCGACTTCCATGCAGCCCAGGGCAATGGCGATGAAGAAGACGCCCAGGTAGTTGAACGGCGGCGCCGTGCGCTTCTGTTCTTCCAAATAGGGCGGGTCTTCCACCACCTGCCAGACGCCGAACAGGGTCATCAGGCCAATGGGAATGTTGATCAGGAAGATCCAGTGCCAGGAGTATGTATCGGTCAGGTAACCACCCAGCACCGGGCCGATGACCGGTGCGATGATGATGGCGATGGCTGTCAATGAGAACGCGGCCTGCCGCTTTGCCGGCGGGAACACATCCAGGATGATCGATTGCTGCGTCGGCTGCAGGCCGCCGCCGAAGAAGCCCTGCAGCATGCGGAAGACCAGGATTTCCCAGAACTGATCGCTGATCCCGCATCCCAGCGAGCAGGCGGTGAAGCCGGCCAGGCAGATCATGAAATACCGCTTCCGCCCCAGGTGGCGGCTCAGCGAGCCCGAAATGGTCAGGACGATCCCGTTGGCGACGAGGTATGTCGTCAGTGTCCACGTGCTCTGGTCGGAGCTGACCGACAGGCTGCCGGCGATGTGCGGCAGGGAGACGTTGACGATCGTGGTGTCCAGCACCTCCATGAAGGCGCCCAGCGTCACCACAATCGCCACCAGCCAAGGGTTGTAGCTTGGCTGCCAGTCCTGCTGCGCCGTATCGCTCATTTCAGCTGTACTGTCGGCTCGACGGACAGGCCCAGCGGCAGCGGCGGCTGATTCGGCGGCAGGCCGCTGTCGATGTCGATCTTGACCGGCACCCGGCGCACGATCTTGACGAAGTTGCCGGTCGCATTCTCGGCCGGGAACGCCGAGAAACGCGCGCCGCTGCCCTGCTGGATGCTGTCGATGTGGCCGCGCAGTTTCAGTTGTGGATACGCATCGACATGCATCGTGACCGATTGGCCGGGACGCATCCGGTCAAGCTGCGTCTCCTTGAAGTTCGCCACCACCCAGACCTGCGGCGTAACGATGTAGAACACCTGCTGCCCGGCCTGCAGGAACGTGCCCCGATCGACGTTGCGGCGGGTGATGTAGCCGTCCTGCGGCGCCCGCAGCACCGTGTAGGACAGGTTCACCTCGGCCCGTTCCAGGTTGGCCTGCGCCTGCTCCACCTGCGCCTGCCGCTGCCTGACCGTATCCTTCGCGGCCTGGATCGTCTGCTGCACCAGCGATGCCGTGTCCACCCGCGCCTGCGCCGACTGGATCGCCGCGTCATTGGCCTTCAGTTGCGCCGTGGCCTGATCCAGGCTGGTCTGCGTCCTGGCGCGTGGATCGACCGCGCGCAGCCGGTTGTAGTCGCGTTGTGCCTGGCGCTGGTTGGCCCGCGCGGTTTCCAGCTGCGCCTTGGCCTGCATCAATGTCGCCGGCGCGCGGACCTGGGTGATCTCCAGATCCACCTGGGCGCTGGACAGTTGCGACTTCGCCAGATCGAGCGCCGCCTGGGCCTGATCGCGCGCCGCAACGTAGTCGCGCGGGTCGATCTTCAGCAGGACGTCGCCTGTCCTGACGAATGTATTGTCGTTGACGTTCAGTTCCGTGACGTAACCGGTGACCTTGGCGGCAAAGGAAATCGCGTTGCCTTCGGTATAGGCGTCAACAGTCGACTCTTCGTTCCGGGTCAGATACCAGTAGCCCACCCCGCCCAGCACGGCGAGAAGGACCACAACGCCCAGCACGATCAGCGGCCAGCGTCGCTTCCTGCCGTGCTCGTCGCTGTCCTTCTTGTCGCCGGATTTTTCCTTATCACCGGACTTTTCCTTGTCACCGGCATTTTCCCGGCGGCTTTGCTTGTCCTCATCCGGCCGGCCAGCCTCGTCATCCGCCCTTCGCGGATCCCGCTCCTGCTCGGCAACCGGCGTTGACGATGGACTGTCACCCTGCTGCCGGTCAGCATCCTCCTCATGTCGCCTATGCGCGTCACCATCCACCGCCACCGGTCCTTCATACCTCGTTCTGCTCAACAACGCAGACGAGGCGAAGCGACCGGTTCATAAACCGGTGAAGTACGCCGACTACCGGAAAGGGGACCGAAATCCCCTTCCCGTTTGCAACGTCAACCGGCTCGGCTACTCGATCGTGGTTGACAGTTTCTGCAGGTAATAGGCCGGGTCACCGAACAGCCGCTCGATCACCATGCAGCGGCGGAAATAATGCCCGACGGCGTATTCCTCGGTCATGCCGATGCCGCCATGCATCTGCACCGCACTCTGCGATACATACCGCCCGGCCTGACCGACCCCAACCTTGGCCATCGCGATGTCACGTTCCCGCTGCGCCGCATCGGGATTGTCAACCGACATGGTCGCCAGCATGGCCATGCTGCGCCCTTGCTCCTGCGCCATGAACATATCGGCCATCCGGTGCTGCACCACCTGGTATGATCCGATCGGCTGGCCGAACTGAACGCGGGTCTTGCTGTATTCCAGCGTCATTTCGTTCATCGCTTCCATTGCGCCGACCGTTTCGGCGGCGGTGGCGGCGATGCCGGCCTCAACCACGCTGCGGATGATCGGCAGGCCCTTCCCGACGGCCCCCAGCACATCGGCATCGCTGACCGAAACGTTCGACAGCGCGATATCCGCCGCGCGCGAGTCATCCCGGCTCTGATAGCCGCGGCGTGAAAGCCCCGCAGCCTTTGCATCGACCAGGAACAGCGTGATGCCATCCTCATCGTAGCGATCACCGGCGGTGCGGGCGCTGACGATGATCTTGTCCGCCGCCTCACCATGCGAAACGACTGTCTTCGACCCGTCCAGCAGCCAACCGCTGCCGTTGCGCTTCGCCGTTGTCACCACATCCGTCAGATCGTAGCGCGCCTGCCGCTCCCCATGCGCGAAGGCCATCTTCAGGCTGCCCTCGGCGATCGCCGGCAGCAGCGCCTGCCGCTGCTCCGCGCTGCCGGCCAGCCGGATCGCCGTTCCAGCCAGCACCACGGTGGGGAAATACGGTTCCAGCACCAGCACGCGGCCGAACGCCTGCATCACCAGCATCACTTCCTGCGCGCCGCCGCCGAAGCCGCCATATTCCTCGGCGAACGGCAGGCCCAGCAGGCCGAGTTCGGCGAACTGCGACCACACCGCCGTCGAGTATCCTTCCGGCATGGTCATGTACGTCTTGCGCTGGGCGAAGCTGTACTGATCACCCAGCATGCGGGTGACGCTTTCAACCAGCAGCCGCTGGTCTTCCGAAGGTTCAAAGTCCATTACAGCCCCAACACCGCTTTGGTCAGAATATTCTTCTGGATTTCGTTGGTGCCGCCGTAGATCGAGGCGGCGCGCAGCATCAGGTAGCTGCTGGTGCCGGCGCTGCTGGCTTCCAGCATGTCATCGGGTTCGTTCAGCGCCTCCAGCTCCTGCGCCCAGATCGGCGTCGCCATCGGGCCGGAGACATCCACCGCAAGCTCGGTCGTCGCCTGCAGCAGCTCGGTGCCCTTCACCTTCAATACCGACGACAGCGGGTCCGGCTTGCCGGCGCCCTTCGCCTTGTCATACGCCGACACCACGCGGTACTGCGTGATCTCCAGCGCCTTCATGTCCACCTGCAACTGCGCGACACGCTGGCGGAACGTCTGGTCCTGGATCAACGGCCTGCCGTTCATGTTGACCTCGTGCGCCATGCTCAGGGCGGCGTTCACCCGCTCCCGCGATTTGCCCAGGCGCGCGATGCCGGTGCGTTCGTTGCCCAGCAGGTATTTCGCCACATCCCAGCCCTTGTTCTCGGCATGGATGCGCATCTCAACCGGCACCTTCACGTCGTCGAAGAAGACTTCGTTCAGGTGGTGGCTGCCATCGATCGAGATGATCGGCCGCACCGTGATGCCCGGCGTCTTCATATCCACCAGCAGGAACGAAATGCCTTCCTGCCGCTTGCGCGCGTTCGGGTCGGTGCGCACCAGCAGGAAGCACCAGTCCGCGTTGTGCGCGGTGGAGGTCCAGATCTTCTGGCCATTCACGATGTAGTGATCACCGTTCAGCTTCGCCGCCGTCTTCAGGGAGGCCAGGTCCGATCCCGCGCCGGGCTCCGAGAATCCCTGGCACCACCAGTCGTCCAGGTTCGCCGCGCGCGGCAGGAAGCGCTGCTTCTGCGCGTCGGTGCCGAACTGGATCAGCACCGGGCCGAGCATGGTGATGTTGAAGGAAAGCATCTCCGGCGCGGGCGCCATGAGGTTTTCCTCCAGGAAGATCATGCGCTGGATGGCCGACCAGCCCGGGCCGCCCCATTCCTTCGGCCATGAATACGCGGCCCAGCCCTTGGCATTCAGGATTCGCTGCCAGCGGACAGTGTCCTCCTTCCGCGGCGGGTGGCCCAGCTTCATGCGGTCGCGCGTGTCGGCCGGCAGGTTTTCGCGGATGAATGCGCGAACTTCCTCACGGAAGGCTTGCTCTTCCGGGGTGAAGCGAAGATCCATGTTCGGTTCCCTCCTACTGGCCGGTAAGTCTAGGCTCCGCCTGCGGCGCACGCAATCGGGCCGCGATCCGACGCCGCCCCGCCGATCGGCGAAACTGTCCCCACAGGAGTCACGCAATGTCCGACCAGCCTGCCACCATCGCCCTCGCCTTGCAGGGCGGCGGATCGCATGGCGCCTTCACCTGGGGCGTGCTCGACCGGCTGCTGCAGTAAGTCGAGGCCGGGCGCCTGCGATTCTCCGCGGTCAGCGGCACCAGCGCGGGTGCGTTCAACGCCGCCCTGACGGTCAGCGGGCTGGTGCAGGGGGGCCCGGCGACGGCCCGCCGGAAACTCCGCGACTTCTGGACGGCAATCGCCCGCCGCGGCTTTCAGCTGGGAAATCCGCTGTTCTTTCCAGAGCCAAACCCGTTCGGCGGCTTCAACCTCGACCTCTCGCCGCTGTCGGTCGCGCTGGAGGCGGTCGGGCTTGTCGTCTCGCCCTATACCAATCCGTTTTACACCGACGCTTTGGCACCGCTGGTGGCAAAGGCGTTCCCGCCGGAGGAACTTGCGGCGCTGAATGCCACCGCCGCGCCGCGCCTGTTCATCACCGCCACCAATGTCAGCACCAATGCCCGGACGATCTTCACCCAGCCGGATATCTCGGCGGTGTCGCTGCGTGCCTCGGCCGGGCTGCCGACCGCCTTCAAGGCGGTGACAATCAACGGCGTGCCGTACTGGGACGGCGGCTACCTGGGCAATCCGGCGCTGTCGCCGCTGCTGGAGGACGCGCAGGACCTGCTGCTGGTCCTGGTCAATCCGTTTGAGCGGCCGGACATGCCGCCGCATCTGGCGCCCGCCATCCTCGATCGCATCCGGGAAATCACCTTCAACGCCTCGGTGGTGCTGGAGGTGAATGCCATCCAGGCGATCAACAACCTGCTGGCCGAGCTGGCACAGGCAGGCTTCGCCTACACCGGCCGCTACAAGACGATACGGCTGCACGCGATCCGCAACGATCCCTTCATCTCCACGCTCGGCTTCACCTCAACCAACAGCACGTCGTGGGATCTGCTGTCGACGCTGCACGATGTTGGCTTCCGCACGGCGGACGAATGGCTTGCCCGTCACCGCGGGGCGGTCGGCACGCGTTCATCCATGGATGTCAGAGCCGAACTGGACCGGGTGTTGAAGGCGCCGCCGCCACGGTGATGGTGCCACGGCGACGCGCTGCAACGGTGACGGGCCGCCACGCCGCACCGCGCGCGGCGCACGTAAAATCGGCTTCACCCCTTGCGTCCGGCTGGCTTGATTCCATATCGGCATTATTGGAACAAAACATGAATTTTAGCCCTCATGCCCGCCGCCAAGCCTGCCCCGGATCCTGATCCCACCTACGACCCGCACGCCATCTTCGACCAGAACGGCCCGCTGCATCCCGGCTTCATGCGCGAGGCCATCCGCACCCTGATGCGGGCCCTGCCCATCGACCCCGAGGAGCCAGCGCCGCAGGCCACCCGTCGCATGTATTGCGCCCTGCTCAGCCTGGCCGCGCTGAACCCGCGCGATGAGATTGAGGTGATGCTGGCGGTACAGGCGCTGGCCGCCTACCACGCCGCGGCGGCCGGCTGGCGCCTGGGCATGAACCACCATCTGCCGAACGGCGACAGCACCCGCCATGTCTCCATGGCCGCCTCGGCCGCGCGGACCTTCGACACCATGCTGAAAGCCCTGGAACGCCGACAGGCCAAGCCGCTGTCGGTGCCGATCGGCCGCCCCGCGGCGAAATGCTGGCCGAAGGACAACCCGGATGCCACGATGGAAACCTGGGCCGTGCTGTGCCGCGAAGACGACGTCCCGCAGCCGGAGACGCCCGAACCGCCGGTCACCTGGACGCAGCAGAGCCTGAACGTCGCCGCCGAACTGCGCGAACAGGACCGCCGAGCCGCCGAGGACGCGGACCTCGATATCGCCAATACCGACGGCATCCTGCCGGACGGCGGCATGATCATGCCCGAGCATCCAACGCCGCAACAGGAAGCCTACATCGCCCGACGCCTGGGCCTGGGCTACCGCCGGACCTATGAGGAAAGCCGGCGCAACGGCATCGACGTGCTGCCGCCCATTCGTCCGATCCGGCCTGGGGATCTGGTGCCTTGACGCGATCCGATTGCACGCGGCGACCTGATCCAGGGCGCTGCGGCCGCCCGGCGGAGGACCGGGACTGAACAAAGGCGGTCCGACAGGCATGGTCGCCGGGTAGCAACCCGCCCGGCTGCCTGGCGTTGCCACGGCGATGCAAGTCCAACAGCGCCGGCCTTGACCGATTCCGGCTTCCGCGGCCCGGACGCCAACAGCGGTCCCGAAACCGCCAGTAGCGCCGGGTCCACCCGCAGCGCCGAGTCCGCCAGCCCGATGACCACTAGGTGTCCGGTGACCAGCGGCAGCCCCGGCGCTGACAGCGGTCCTTTCGTGCTGGCCCTGCTCCTCGCCGGGATGGCCGGATGGGTGGATGCCGCCGGGCTGTCCGGGCCGGGCGCCCTGTTCGTCTCGTTCATGAGCGGCAACACCACGCAGGGCGCGCTGGCCGCCGCGCATCAGCAATGGACACGCGTCAGCGAAATCGCCGCCGTCGTTGCCTGCTTCATCGCCGGGGTCGTGCTGGGCGAAATGCTCGACAAACCACTCGGCGCGCACAGCCGCGGCGTGGTCCTC
>DAICYU010000107.1:342-9411 GCA_027311485.1 Acetobacteraceae bacterium | reverse complement strand
GCGCGATCCGGGCTCTCTGTCAGGAAGGTCCAGTTCCGGTTGCATGGCGTCCCGGATCCCGGCCAGCACGCCGTGATGCACGGCCATCACCTGGGCATCAATGGTGACCGACCGGTTCAACGAAACGCCGTCCACGGCAGGCCCGTCTCGTACCATCGCCTCGACCACCGCGTAATCCAGCGTCGGGTCGAGACTTTCCAGCGCCGCCAGCGCCCAGTCGGGCCGCAGCACGGCCAAGGCGGCCAAAAGTGCATACGCGCCCCAGTGTGAAACCCCAGCCGTCACCAGACAATCCGCTGGGACGATGCAACCGATCAACGGCCCGAGCGGCACATCGCCGGCCACCAGCCCCGGTGGAAGGCTGCCCATGCCGAGTTCATTTCCGCCGTCACCGACCGCGACCGTACGCCATGCGCCGCCGCGGAACAGGTGGTCCAGCCGCGCCGCATGGGCGGATATGTCCACGCCGCGCATGTTCCGGAAGGCACCGTCGATCCCGGGGCCACATCGCTCGATTGCGATCACGCAGTCTAGTCCTGCGGCCTGCCAGCGTGCCGCCAATGCGGCCGGGTCTTCGTGCGGCCGAATGGAATCCACCGGAACGGAAACCGCACCCGCCGCTTGCAGCGCCGCTTCGCAGGCGGAACGGCAATCTTCGTCGGTCGCCAGCCGACAGGTCAGGCCCAGGCTATCAAACGTCCGTGCCAGCAATGCGGCGCCGGCCGGACCATCCGTCTCGGCTGCCGGGGGGCGGCCACCGGGGACGAAAAAGCCGGTGATCAGGCCAATACGCGGGCGTTCGGTCGCCGCCAGCGTGCGCGCCGCGTCCCATAAGCCGCCGCGTGTGGCCTGAAAGATTCGCTCCATACCGCGGCCCACGTCGCGGTGAATGATGCTCTCGATGCGGTCGATCCGGGCCTGCAAGCGGTCAGAGCGCCGCCAGGCTGGTGTTGCGCAGGTCGGTGATCAGCATCGATCCGGGTGCGTGCGTGATGCAGAACGCCGGCCGCACCTGCGCAATCACCGCCTGGGGCGTGACGCCGCAGGCCCAGAATACCGGCAACTCATCCGGCCCGACCGGCACGGCGTCGCCGTAATCCGGTTTATTGATATCGGCGATCCCTATCATCGACGGCAGCCCGATATGCACCGGCGCCCCGTGCACCGACGGAAACCGTGTGGTGATCTGCACCGCCCGGATCGCGTCCGCGGGCTTCAACGGGCGCATCGACACCACCAGCGGACCGTTGAACACACCGGCCGGCACGCATTGAATGTTGGTCCGGTACATTGGCACGTTTGAGCCGCAGGCGATGTGGCGGACCTCAATGCCGTCCTCGATCAATGCTTCTTCGAAGGAAAAGGAGCAGCCAATCGCGAAGACCACCAGATCGTCCCGCCAGAAGTCCCGGATATCGGTCGGTTCGGCAACCAGTTCACCCTGCCGCCAAACGCGATAGCGTGGCAGGTCCGTGCGGATATCCAGGTCGGCACCCAAGGTCGGCAGCCTGGGATCGCCAGGTTCCGAAACCGCCAGGATCGGGCAGGGACGGGGGTTTGCCTGGGCAAACCGCAGGAAATCGTATGCCAGGTCACGCGGCAGGATGGCCAGGTTTGCCTGCACATTGCCAGGCGCAAGGCCCGAGGTTGGGCCGGAGAAGGCACCGGTCCGGATGCGCAGTCGCTCACGCTGCCCGCTATTGCCGCGCGTATCGGTGATGGCATTCATCCCGAAGCTCCTCCATTGCTGCCGGGGAAATGTTAGCAGTATTCCCGCCGGACCGTGAACCCGTGCTAATCACGTTGCGGGAGGCAAGAGCGATGGACAATGTTCCGTTTCAAATATGCAAGATTGGTCACGTTGCGCTTTATGTCAGTGATATCGAACAATCGACGCGCTTTTACCGCGACATACTGGGCTTCGATATTTCGGACGTTTACCACGATGACATGATGCCCGGCGGTGCGGTGTTCCTGCGGTGCAATCCGGATCACCACGGCATCGCCTTGTTCCGGGCAACGGACGCCCATCCCGCCGGCGCCGGCATGCATCACATGGCGTTTGAGGTGGCAACCCTGGATGATGTGGTCCGTGCCCGGACCCACTTGCGGCGGCACAACGTGTCCATCGATTTCGATGGCCGCCGCCGAGCCGGGGTGCAGATCGCGGTGGAGTTCCGCGATCCGGACGGGCATCGGCTGGAAATCTATTGGGGCATTGACCAGATCCCCCCCGGCGCTCGGCCGCGGCCGGCGCACGAATGGAAAGGTGCGGTGAGTCTGGAGGCTGCCATTGCCGATCCTGTTGCCGGCCAGGACACAACCCTGCGCGATCCCGGCTTGTTAAAAACCTGACACCGAACCGTTCGTGTTTTGCTCCGTTCAGGGTGGCCGTGATAGGCTGCGATGATGGGATACTGGGGTAAGATTATCGGTGGCACCGCCGGGTTCTTCGTCGGCGGGCCGTACGGCGCAGTGATCGGTGCGGCGCTCGGCCATGCCGCCGATTCCGGTTCGATTGACGCCATTCGCCGGCCATTCGAACACGGCGCGGCGTATGACCCCGCTCGGGTCGCCGCGATGTTCGGGCGGCGGGACGAAGTGTTCGCCATCGCAGTTACCGTGCTGGCGGCGAAACTATGCAAATGCGACGGGCCGGTGACGCGGCTGGAGATCGATGCATTCAAGCGCAATTTCCGCATCCCGCCGTCATCCGCCAAAGGCATTGGCCGTCTGTTCGACAAAGCGCGGGACAGCAATGACTCGTATGAGACGTATGCTGCGCAACTTGCCGAGGCGTTCGGCGACAATCGTGGCGTGCTGGAACAGGTGCTGATTTCCCTGTTCGCCATTGCCCGCGCCGATGGCTCGCTGAACGCCCGGGAGCAGGAGTTTCTGCGCCGCGTCCATCGGCGTTTCGGCCTGGATCAGATCAGCTGGGATCGCGCATTCGGCGAAGCGCCGCGCCGCCCCATGCCGGTGGATGAAGACGATCCCTACTTGGCGCTGGGCGTCAGTCGTTCAACCAGTCCGCAGGAATTGCGCGCGGCGTGGAAGCGCCTGATGCGGGAGAATCATCCGGACAGCCTTGCGGCCCGTGGCGTCCCGGCAGATTACGTGGCCCGTGCCAGCGACAAGGTGGCGCGGATCAACGCGGCGTGGGACCGCATCAAGCGGGAACGCGGCATTTGACGCGGCATTTGCGGGTCGTGCCGCCGCCCGCGTCGGATCGGCCGGCCCTGCCCGTCATTGAAAAGCCCAGCCCTAACTTCGACGAACGGGTCGTGCCCATCGATATGCTGATTCTGCACTACACCGGTATGCAGACAGCGCAGGACGCGGTGGACAGGCTGCGCGATCCGGCGGCGCAGGTGTCGTCCCATTATGTCGTGGATGAGGATGGGACGGTGCTGCGCCTGGTGCCCGAGGAAAAGCGGGCCTGGCATGCGGGCGTATCCCATTGGCGAGGCCATATGGCGCTGAATGCACGGTCCATCGGCATTGAGGTCGTCAATCCGGGCCATGAATGGGGCTATCGGGCGTTCCCTGCTTTGCAGATGGCGGCGGTTTGCGATCTATGCCGGGTTCTGGTGGCACGGCACGCAATCCCGGCCCGGAATGTGGTGGCGCACAGCGACGTGGCACCCGACCGGAAGGAAGACCCGGGTGAGTTGTTCGACTGGCTGGGCCTGGCGGAAAACGGCGTCGGGCTGTGGCCGGCGGGTGTGCCGGATCTGGGTACCGGCGGTACAATTCGGGATGCCGCTTCGCTGCGGCCGGTACGGGCCGCGCTGGCCGAGGTGGGCTATCGTGTGGCACCGGAAGGGGGCCTGGATCCGGCGTTGGCAACGGTCATTCGCGCCTTTCAGCGACATTGGCGCCCCGAGGCAGTTACGGGGCAGATGGACGATGGAACCCTGGTCCGGCTGCAGGGGGTGCTGCGGCTGATACGTGGTGGTTGACGAGAGGCGACGGGCCTAGTATGTCCCGCGCCTCCCGACTGGATGGCGGCGTAGCTCAGCGGTAGAGCAGGGGAATCATAATCCCTTGGTCGGCGGTTCAAATCCGTCCGCCGCTACCATCCTGTTCAATAAGTAGGCCGGCAGCCAGTGCCTGCTATGCAGTCGCGATCCTCCGCGTCAGGTATTGCGCACACGTGTCACGGGCCTCGGGCACGTTTAAAACACGTCATGGCTTCAGTTCCGCTGCACAACAATGCCTTCCCTGTGACACGCGCCGGCTTCGGCCCGTGCCGGATGAGTCGCCTGGTTCGGACCCTGAATACTCCGTTCGCGGTGTCTGGATATCGTTGAAGCAGTCTGACAATCCGAAGCCGGAGATAGGCTACCGACGTCCGGCAGCCCATCCCCGATCTCCGTCAACGACCGGACCTGACCGTTATGCCGCGACGGATGTCACCTTGCGGCTTTGCATCAGCGGCTGAATGTGCTGCCCGAACTGCTCGATCCCGACCAGGAAGTCGTCGAACGTCAACATGATGCCGCGGGTGCCTGGTACCGAGGCGGCCTCATCCAGCATGCGGGCGACCGTTGCATAGGACCCGACCAGCGTGCCCATGTTGAAGTTGATCGCCCCATCCGGCACGACCATGGAACGGGCGGTCGAATGTTCCGCTGCACTGGCGTCCGCTCCGGCCTGATCGCTCAGCCAGGTTAACGCCTTGATATCGGCGCCGTCCTGATAGCGCGTCCATTTCGCCATTGCCGCCTCATCGGTTTCATCGGCAATGACCATCATCAGCACATAAGTGCCGACATCACGTCCGGCTTTTGCCCCGGCCTCGGCCAGCCGAGCGTTTGTGGGCGCATGGGCGGTCGGCGTATTGATGCCGGTGCCCAGGCAGAAGGCGTAATTGCCGTATTCAGCGGTGAAGCGCATGCCGCGGTCGCTTTGCCCGGCGCAAACGATCTCGATTTCCTGCGACGGCTGTGGCAGCAGCCGGCAGTCGTCCATCTTGAAATAGCGGCCCTGGAAGTCCGACCGACCTTCCTGCCATAGTTGCTGCAACACTTGCACGTACTCGGTGCTGTATTCGTAGCGTTCGCTGAAAAACTGATCACCGGGCCAGACGCCCATCTGGGTATATTCAGCCGACTGCCAGCCCGAGACGATGTTGATCCCGAAGCGACCGTGCGAGATGCTGTCGATGGTCACCGCCATGCGCGCCACAATGGCAGGCGGGATTGTCAGCACCGCGACCGAAGCAAACAGCTTGATCCGCGTTGTCACCGCCGCGAGACCAGCCATCAGGGTAAAGGATTCCAGGTTGTAGTCCCAGAATTCGGTATCGCCGCCAAATCCCCGCAGCTTGATCATCGACAGTGCAAAATCGAGCCCGTAATGCTCCGCCCGCTGCACGATTTCGCGGTTCAGGTCGAAACTCGGCTTGTATTGTGGAGCCGTTTTTGAAATCAGCCAGCCGTTGTTGCCAATGGGGATGAAGACGCCGACTTCCATGCGCTGTCCTTCCTTCGGATGGGGCCTGCGGGGACGATGAAGAGGCGTTGGCCGCCGGCAGGCTGCCCGCACGCGCGGGCAACTTCACCCTAATTTGCAATCGTCGTACCATCCAGTGGGTGTCGTTCGATCGCCCGAGGTCGCCGGGACGTGTTCATGCAGCCTCAAGCCCGGTCACCTTGCGTGTCCGCCCTATCCCGTGCGGGAGCAGACGTTCCACTTCCTCAGAGCCCGGATGCACCCGATCCGTGTGAGAAATGCGGCCCAGGTTTGTGTGGCAAGCTCTTTTGGAGCCATCGTATGCCGGCGGAAATCCGCTGCTTGCTGTAGGTGAGCGTGTGATCCACCCAGGTGGTGAGGCGATTCCAGGCGAGCTTCGCAACAATGCCGGTCATCATCGCTGCACCAACCTGCACTGGCCACCAGGCAGGCAGGCCGAGGTGTGGCAGGAGCCTATTGATGACCGTATAGTTGACGATGTAAATGAACAACGTTGCCGATGCGATTCCGACGACCGGGCGCTGCAGAAGGCGCGGCACCGGCACACGCTCCAGCCAGATCAGCAGCAGCACTGACGTGAAGAAGAAGTAGGGAAAGCTGTTGCCGAACACGAGCACGGCATCGCGCAGGCCGGAACACGCGGTCAGGGCAAGCAATCCCAGAAGGCCGGTGACCAGGCACTTGCGCGTGACCGTATTCGCCTGCGTCATGAGGATGCCGAACGCAACCATCCATAACCACTTGAATGGTGCAACACTTGTTGTTCCGACATCGCCGTCCCACCAGCCAGAGGAAACCTGGGCGACGGCAATGCCCAGGCCCCCCAGGCACCAGAGCAGATCAGTCCAGAACGAGGACGTCCGCCCACTGTCCTCGACACGCTGCCGGCCTCGCAGCCGGAAGCCCAGACCGGTTGCAACAGCCAGGATCAGCACGTTCGCCGCCAATACGTCGAGAAACCAGAACGTATAGTGGGCATGTGGATTCTTGAAGAACGTGCCGAGCAGAAACAGGTCCGGGAGCCAGAACTGGTGAAAGGCGAAGCCACGCATCGCCTCCCATAATCCGGCCGGAATGGCGAAGCGGGCAATAAAGCGGAGGGTCGGGCCGAGACGGCCGGTATCGCGGATGCCTGGACGAAGGAATTTGCTGAAGTTCATTCCAGAGATCACGAACAGCGTCGATGTTGACTCGAGGAGCGCGTAGCTCTTGGTATGGCTGAGCGCGACAATGAAGATCGAAATGGCTCGGAACAGCACCGTGGAATCAAGCCGGGTCCACCACGAACCGGGTGGGGCTGCGCCGGTCGGGCTTGCGAGCCGCGCCAATTCAGCCAGCGGCCTTTTTTCCCAGTCGGACGGTAGCCAGCCGAGTTGGTCCTCGATGATCATGGACAAGCGGATATAAGACAGCGAGTCTCCGCCCAAATTGACGAAGGACTCATTAAGGCTGGTGATCCGGTGACCCAGCGTCTCCTCGAAGCCGGTGATGATGCGCTGTGTTCTGTCGTCAAGGTTCGCCGAACGCAGTGCGGCCGGCGGCTCGCCGCCTTGCAGGTCGAGCTGCATCGCGCTGATCGCCTTGCGATCAAGTTTGCCGTTTGGCAGGTAAGGAAGCCTGACCAACGCGAAAACGCGCGTCGGCACCATCGGCTCCGGCAATTTTTGTTTCAGAAAATCGCAGATTCGGCGGCTGAAAGCGGTCTGGTCCGCCGAGGCCACCGGCGCCTCGGGAACGACCAAGCCGACCAACACCTTTTCGGCATTGCCGGCGATACGCGTGGTGATGGCGGCATCCCGGATGCCCGGAAACTTCAGCAACTGCGCCTCGATCTCATTGGGTTCGATGCGGACGCCCCGAATTTTTATCTGGGCATCAATGCGCCCGAAAATCTCGATCTTGCCGTCCGACCGGTAACGTCCCAGGTCGCCGGTGTAGTAAATGAGGTCATTGGGATCATTACGAAACGAATTCGCAACAAAAACCTGCCGCGTTAGCGCTTCATTCCCCACGTAACCCTTTGAGCGGTATGGCGTGCGGATCGCGATCTCACCGATCTCCCACAGGCCGCACGGCACACGGCGATCGCGAATAATGGCGACCTCGGTTCCAGGTAACGGATTGCCCACCGGCTGCACGCCGGCCTCGATGTCGTTGATGGGGTTGGCGAGCTTGGCGAGCGTGGTTTCTGTCGGCCCGTAGAGATTGATGATCCTGGTGTCCGCGCCCGCTGCGGCCACAAAGCGCGTGAGCAATGTGTCGGTCAAGGGCTCACCAGCAAAGAAGATATAGCGTAGCGAGCGGAAGGGGTGATTGCCGGTGTCGGCCAGCAACCAGGCCTTCATCAGCGACGGCACACAATGCATCGCGGTGACGCCGGTTTCCCCGATCCACTTCAGCATGCGTCGAGCGTCGAAAAGCATGTCGCGGCGCGGGATGTGGACACAGGCGCCGCTGGTCAGCGGGAACAGGACGTCACGCAGCACGACGTCGAACGACAGTGCCGTCAGTTGCGCGGTGTGATCGCCGCGGCCAATCTGAAAACCGGCGCGTTGCCACGCGAGGAAGTGCGCAAGGCCGAGATGCGTACCGAGCACTCCTTTCGGCACACCAGTACTACCGCTGGTGAAGAAAATGTAGGCGCTGGCATCGACGGGCAATTGCGGGGAAGGGGGCGCCTCGACAGGCAAGGCGTCGAGGTCGGATCGGCTTGGCCAATCCACGGTCGCGATCGTGTCTGCACCGGCCGGACCGCTTTTCCCACTCGGGCGCACCAGGATGCGCAGGCGCGCCCGGCTTAGATCGGCGATCAGTGTTCGCCGCTCCTCCGGCAATGCCTGGTCGAGCGTCACCACCACGCCACCGGCGGCCAGCACCGCAATCAGACTGGCGAGCACACCGAAGCTGCTGAAGCCATCGACTGCCACCGTTTCCCCAACCGCCAAGCCGGCGGCCACGAGTTGGTTGGCAAGGTGGCTGACCGTACGGCTTAGTTCAGCGTAAGTGTAAATGCTGGTATCACTGGCAATGGCCGGGTCATGCAGGTGCTGTGCAGCGATACGGAAGAAGACTTCCGGGATATATTCGTGCGATACAGCTGGGATTTCCTTCGTCAGATCGGGGAACAGCGGGCGGGCTACAGATGTCAGCAGAACCAGGTCAGAGCATCGCGTGTCGGGGGCAATGCCGAGCTGACGGAGAACAAGGCCCACTTTTTCGAGAAAGTCACGAGCCGACAGTGACGAAAGGGTCGCGGCATCGAAAGTAAGCGATAGTCGCAGGTCATTGGCGTCACACGCAAAGGTCAACACGTTGTCTGTGCCGTTGGAGTCGGGACCGAGCCCTTGTGGCTGAATGGTCAGATCTGTCTGGGCCTCGTCGCCGTGAGGGTCGATCCGGACTGTCTGCAATGCGTCGGTAAGCGTGGCGTCGGCCGTGAAGCAGGCCTCCACCAGGGACTCTGCCTGGGCGCCGTCATCCATCAGTAGACGAGCCTGCACGGCTTCCTGCTGCACAAGATGGACCACAGCGTCGTCGCCCTGTCGCCCTGCCGCATCGCCAAAATCTCGCACGAGAAGCTGCGGTGGATCA
>DAICYU010000107.1:0-332 GCA_027311485.1 Acetobacteraceae bacterium | reverse complement strand
CTTCCTGCTGCAGAAGTCGCGAATGCACGAAAAGTGCGGCGAAGGCGATGAGTTCGGCAGTCGGCCGACTGCTTAGAGTGGGCGCAAAAGGGTCGAGAGTGACAGAAACCGTGGCCTGTCTGGCGGGTAAACCGACGAGGGAACGGTCGGTCGGAAAGCTGACAGTGGAGAGGGCATCCATGTTGGTTTCATGTCCCGTGACGAAAATATGGACGTTTCAGCCGTATCTATTGGATTACTATATCCATTAAGAAATGTAATCTATGCTGAATGGGTCACAACCTTGAGAAGGCCGGCGGTCCATTCCAAAAAGTTATCTTCTCTGCGGTGAA
>DAICYU010000106.1 GCA_027311485.1 Acetobacteraceae bacterium | reverse complement strand
GCACCGCGAGCGGCGTTTCGATTTTCAGGATCACCGGCAATGTGGGCCTGTTCGGGCGCCGCGCCCGCAGCTCGCGGTGCAGAAACACAATATCTTCCGGCCGCTGGACGAAGGAGAAGCCTACGCTATCAGCAAGTTCGGCAACCGTGTCGAGGTCGCGCCGGTCCTTCTCGGTCAATGGCGAAAGATGCAGTTCGGTATCGGGAAAATTGACGCCTTTTTCCGGGCGGATGCGAACGCCCTTGGCGCGGGCGCTGAAAATCTCAACCTCGGTGCGGGCGCCGTCCTGCGCGACGACCCGGGTGCCGATCTTGCCGTCATCGATCCAGATTTCCTGCCCCACGGAAAGCGACCCCACGATGTCGGGGAAGGTTACGGTTGCAATGACATTGTCGCTGTCCAGCGCATGCGCCATGCCGCGCACGAAGGCGATGCGATCGCCGCGGAACAGCCGCGGCTTGGTGTTGTCGGCGTGCACCGTTTCGATCCTGCATTTCGGCCCCGCAACGTCCATCAGGATGCGGCAGGTCCGGCCGGCAGCACGGGCAGCTTCGCGCACCAATGCGGCCATCGCGCGCCAGGTGTCGGGTGTGTCATGGGCACAGTTGATGCGGGCGCATGTCATGCCCGCCTCGATCAGCGCCGCGACCAGCGTGCGGTCCTCGGCAGCCTGACTTGGCAGCGTCACCATGATGCGGGACCTGGCGCCGATCACATCGGCACCGAAGAAATGCCGCTGTCCGATGCGCAGCGCAGTCTCACCGGCCATCATGCGGCCAGGCGGCGGATAGGCAATGCGCGGGGCGTCACACAGCCGCGCCAGCGTGGCGCACAGTGTGTCCAGCGATGACAGGACATGGGCTTCGCTCCGCCCCAGTGACGACAGGCCATGCCGAGCCAGGGACCGCTGCAGCGTGCTGATGTCGTGTCGGCGCAGCGCTAGATAGGCGGCGAGATTCCGCGCCGAAGGCATCAGTTTACGGCTGATCCGGCTCGCATCCCAGCCATTGATGATGCGCTCCGCCTCGCGCCGCACATCGGCGCGAAGCTCGTGTGTCTGGCGCAGTAATTCGGTCAGTGTCAGGGCAAGCATGCCGTGGTCCCCTATTCCGCTTTTACAGGGGACCATGACGCGGCTGCCGCCACATTGACCGCCGTCAACGGACGGCGGCGTTCATCCGATGATGGCAGCGGCCCGCAGGCTTGAGACGGACTCCGGCGCCATGCCCAGCCAGTGTGTCAGCACATCGTCGTTGTCAGCCCCCAGCAGCGGCGCCGGCCTGACCGGCGGAGGCCGCCCGGAAAAGCGGACCGGCCAGGCCACCATCTTGAATGGCCCGACCACCGGATGGTCGATGGTCTGCATGATCCCGCGCTGCTCGAATGTCGGATCGTTGGTAAGTTCCAGTGTATCCAGCACCGCACCGGCCGGAATGCCGGCGGCGCCGATGATTTCCATCGCCTGATGCTTGCTGTGCCGGCGCGTCCAGGCGGCGACCATTTCGTCCACCTCCTGCCGGTGTTCGGCGCGGGCGGCGGGTGTGGCGTAGCGCGGGTCGTCGGCCAGGTCCTCCCGCCCGATCACGCCCAGCAGGCGGCGCCAGTGTTCCGGGTTGGCACGCGATGTATAGACATACACATAGTCGTTCGGCCCGCCGCCCTGGCACGGGAAGATGCCCATCGGCGGGTTGCCGCCGGACACGCTGGCATCGGCCGCGCGCGGCGCCGCCTTGCCGGTGCGCGCCTGCTGTGAGAAGGCGATCCGCATGTAGTGCAGCATCGCGTCCTGCATCGCCACCTGCAGGTGATCCCCCTGCCCTGTCCGCGCCCGGCGGAACAGCGCGCCCAGGATCGAGATCGCCAGCAGCATCCCGGTTCCGGTATCGCCCAGGGACGGGCCGGGTTTCAGCGGCCGGCCGTCCAGCTCTCCCGTCGTGCTCATGATGCCGCTGCAGGCCTGGGCGATCATGTCGAAGGCCAGGTTCTTTTCGTACGGACTGCCCTCCCCGAAGCCTTTCACCTGGCAATAGATGATCGACGGGTTCAGCGCGCGGATCACATCGGCGCCCAGCCCCAGCCGCTCGATCGCGCCGGGGGCAAAGTTCTCGACCAGGACATCGGCCTTGCCGGCGAGGTCTTTCACCAGCTGCAATCCGCGCGGGTCCTTGAGGTTGACGGTCAGGGATTTTTTGTTGGCGTTGAAATTGAGGAAATACGGATCATCCTTGCCGGCCCCGCCGCCGAGCGACCGGCCAGGGTCGCCACCCCTGGGATTCTCAATCTTGACGACCTCGGCACCCAGCCAGGCCAGGGTTTCGGTGCAGGACGGTCCGGCCTCGAACTGGGTCATGTCCAGGACCCGCACGCCGGACAGGCAATCGCTGCCAAAGCCGTCTGTCGCCATCCTCCGTTTCCCTTCCTGGTCGTCTTGATGGAAAGGCTAGGACGAAAAATCCAGGTTGGTAAGCCCCACGGCCCGAGCAGCCGGGAAGCGCCGCAGTGGACAAGCGTTTCCGCGTCGTGGCACGCTGTCGGGATTGACTTCTCGAAGGAACCAGCGTGCTCCCCCGCGCGGCTCATCCGATGCGTCACTTTCACCGGATAGATGCCACCACATGATGCATGACAGCCCCCTCGACGAAATGGCCGACGGCGCCGGGCGGGCCAAGCCGCACTGGCGCGCCCTGCTGGCCACAATGTTCTCGTTGGGTCATGAGACGCTGGCGCAGCGTGCCCGCCTGCTCGATCAGACGTTCGAGGAGGAAGGCGTCACCGCCATCCTGCCCGGGGAGCGTACGGTGCACTGGCGGTGCGACCCGATCCCGCTGATCCTGTCAGCGGCCGAGTTCGCTGGCCTGGAAGCCGGCCTGGCGCAGCGGGCCGAATTGCTGGAACGGGTGCTGGCGGATGTGTATGGCGCACAGACGCTGCTGGCCGAGGGCCTGATCCCGCCGGACCTGGTGTATGGCAATCCGGCGTTCCTGCGTCCCTGCCGCAATGCCGACGGATGGCGGCGCGACCGCTACCTGTCGTTCTACGCCGCCGACATGCTGCGCGGGCCGGACGGCATCTGGCGCGTGCTGTCGGACCGCACCGGGCAGGCGCCGGGGCTGGCCTACGCGCTGGAAAACCGCCGGGTCCTGGCACGCATCCTGCCGGAAATGTTCCAGGGCCAGGGCATCCGCCCGCTGCGGCAGTTCCTGGAGGTTATCGGCGATACGCTGCAGGCGCTGGCGCCCGACGACCGCGCCGGGATCGCGCTGCTCACCGGCGGCCACTCCGACCCGATGTGGTTCGAGCATGTGCTGCTGTCCCGCGAACTGTCGATCGGGTTGGTGGAGGCGGGCGACCTGACGCTGCGCAACGGCCAGCTGTTCCTGAAGACGCTGCGTGGCCTGCAGCGCATCGGTGTGCTGCTGCGGCGTACGCAGGGGGAGTCGGTGGACGCGCTGGAGCTGGTCAGCGGCGGGGTGCCGGGCCTGCTGGACGCGATCCGCGGCGGGTCCGTGCGTATGGCTAACGATGCGGGCTCGGGCCTTGCCGAAACCCCTGCCCTGGCGGCGTTCCTGCCGGAACTGGCACGCCGCCTGCTGCATGAGGAATTGCGCGTGCCAAGTCAGGCCACGCTGTGGCTGGGCGAAGGCGCGGTCGTGCGCACCGTGCTGCGCGACCTGGAAGGCTGGCTGATCCGGCCGGCGAATGACGGCGATGCGCCCCCGGTGGTGCCGATGATGCTGTCGGCGGAGGAACGTCAAGCCCTCGCCGCCCAGGTTGCCGCAAACCCGGCGGGCTACGCGGCCTCCGTCGCGCCGACGCCGTCGGTTGCCCCTTGCGCCGGACCGAGCGGGCTGGAGGCGAAGCCAATCGCACTGCGCCTGTTTCTGGTTTTCGATGGCAAAGCCTGGCGGGCCTTGCCGGGCGGCCTTGCGCGGGCGCTATCGGAGGAAGACGCACTAGCCGGCCGGCTGCCGCGTCACGCGCTGTCCAAGGATGTCTGGGTCCTGGCCGATGAGGCCGGTACGATGCAGGGCGCCCCCGGGCTGCTGCAGCCGGTGCTGGCCATCCGCCGCACCGCTGGCGACCTGCCGTCGCGCGTCGCCGACAATTTTTACTGGCTCGGCCGCTACCTCGAACGTCTGGAGGAAGCCGCTCGGCTGCAACGCTCGGTCCTCGGCCGGATTCTCCGCCCCTCGCCGACCGCGCGGGAAGTCTCCGAGATGCGGATGCTGGTCGTCAGCCTGAGCAAGGCGGCAATGATGGACCCCGAGGACGCCAGCGTCCTGGGCGCCGGCATGCTCGCGTCCTCGGTGATGCGGGCGTTCCGCCACAATGGCGGCATGCGTCGGGTCCTCGGCCACGTGGCGCGGCAGGTGGACCAGCTGCGCGACCGGCTGACTGGTGAGATGTATGCCGTGCTGACCCGGTCGCTGCGGGACCTGCGCGAGTCGATGCGCACGCTGCCGGCCGACGCCGAGCCCGGCGCGCTGGAGCACGCGTTGCACCTGACCACCGAGATTATCGCCTTTGCCGCCACGGTCGCCGGCCTGGCGGCGGAGAACATGGTCCGCGGCGGCGGCCGGCTGTTCCTGGATTTCGGCCGGCGGATCGAGCGGGCGCAGGCAATCAGCGCCGAACTGGCACATGTGCTGGATCAGCCCGGTGCGGAGACGCAGCCGGGACGGGTGGAGACCGGGCTGCGGCTGGCGCTGGAACTGCGGGACTCCGTCATCACCTACCGGACGCGTTATCTGGCAGTGCTGCAGCCGGCGCCGGCGCTGGACCTGATCCTGGCCGATGAAGGCAACCCGCGCGGGCTCGCATTCCAGCTTTGCGCCGCCCGCGACCTGCTGCGGGAGATCGTGGAGGACGGCGACTCGCTGCTGGGCGCCATGGACCCGCTGCTGCAGGAAACCCGCGACATCGTGCAGGAAGTGCTGGAGGCGACGGACCAGACGGTGGCCGCCGCCCGGCTGCCGGACCGGCTGCGCGCGCTGGACCGGGCGATTGCCACCGTGGCCGACCGGGTGTCGCGGCGCTACTTCACCCTTCTGCCGGTGGCGCGCAGCCTGGGCGTGGAAAACGGGTTGTTGCGGGGCGCCGCGTGACCTGCGGCCCGTTCTGATTTAAGCGGGACGGATGCGCTACCGCGTTCGGCATTCCACTCGATACGCCTATGGCAGCCCGGTTGAGCTGGCGGTCCATATGGTCCACCTGCGCCCGCGGCCAAGGCCCGGGCAGAGCGTCGTTTCCGAACGCATCATCAGCACCCCCCCGGCCGCGCGGCGGCAGGACGGGCAGGATCATTTCGGCAACCTCGTCACCTGGCTGTTCCTGGACCTGCCGCACGCGGATTTTGAGGTGGTGTCGGAAGCCACCATCGACGTCTCGGGTCCGCCCGTACCGGTGGCCGCGGCAACCCAGGCGTGGGAGAACGTGGTGGAGGCGGCGCGCGGTCCGGGCGGCTGGCAGGCGGTGGAGTTCGCCTTTCCCACCAACCTGGCGCCGCTGAACGCGGCGACGAAGGCCTATGCCGCGGCATCCTTCCCGCGCGGGCGGCCGGTGCTGGAAGGCGTGCTGGACCTGAACGACCGCATCTACCGGGAATTCCGCTTCCGGTCCGGCGTCACCGGCATCCACACCACCGTGGCGCAGGTCATGGACCGGCGGGAGGGTGTCTGCCAGGATTTCACGCATGTGATGATCAGCGCCCTGCGCGGGCTGGGGCTGCCGGCCCGCTACACCTCCGGCTACATCCGCACGCGGCCGCCGTCCGGGCAGAAGCGGCGTCTCGGCTCGGACCAGTCGCATGCCTGGGTGGGCTGCTGGCTGGGACCCCAACACGGCTGGGTCGAGGTGGATCCGACCAACGGCATCGTCGTGGCGCAGGAGCATGTGCTGCTGGGCTGGGGACGCGATTTCAGCGATGTCAGCCCGGTGCGCGGGGTGATCCTGGGCGGTGGGGACCACAGCGTCGCGGTCGGCGTCGATCTGGAACCGGTGGAGGATGACGCGGCCTGAGGGCGGCGCCGGTCGTTCCGGTCACAGGTCGTGCCCGGAATACGAACAGTTGAAGCTCTTATTACAAAGCGGAAAATCGGCGACGATATTGCCCTCGGCGGCAGCCTCCAGCAGCGGCCACTGGAACCACGACGCATCCCGCAGATGGCATCGTTCGACCACGCCGCCGGCCAGCCGCAGCCAGACCAGGACGTCGCCGCGGAACGCCTCGGCCACGGCCAGGCCCTCCATGACCCCCTGCCCTGGATGGGCGATCAGACCACCGACGGACCCGGCCGGCAAACCGGCCAGTAGCTGGTCCAGCAGCGCCACGCTGGCCTCGATCTCCTGCAGCCGGATCCACACCCGGGCGTTCACATCACCATCCTGCCGCACCGGAACGGGAAACTGCAGACGCTCATACGGCGCGTACGCAAGGTCGCGCCGAGCATCGAAATCCCGCCCGGAGGCGCGGCCGACGAAGCCGCCGGCGCCGAATTGCCGGGCGAGCGCCGGGCGCAGGAACCCCGATGACACGGTCCGGTCCTGCACCGACGGCGTTTCCTCATACAGCCGCACCAGTGGCGGCATGGTCGCGCGCAGGACACCGATCAGTTCCTTGAGCCGTTCGATCTGCCGCGGTTCCAGATCGACCGAAAGTCCGCCCGGCACGATCCGGTCCATCATCAGACGGTGCGCGAAGCACTCGGCGACGGTGCGCAGCACCCGTTCGCGCAACGCGGCGGTGTGTGCCTGCATGATCGCAAAGGATGCGTCGTTGCAGACGGCGCCGACATCGCCGACGTGGTTGGCGATCCGCTCCAGTTCCGCCATCAGCGCGCGCAGCCAGACCGCGCGGGGCGGCGGCTCGATCCCGGTGGCGGCCTCCACCGCGCGGGCAAAGGCCAGCGCATAGGCCACGGTGCTGTCGCCCGAAACCCGGCCGGCGAGGCGCGCGGCACGGGCCAGCGGGGCACCGCCCATCAGCAGGTCGACACCCTTGTGGGTGTAGCCCAGGCGCTGCTCCAGGCGTACCACCGTTTCACCATCGCAGGTGAAGCGGAAATGGCCGGGCTCGATGATTCCGGCATGCACGGGGCCAACGGGGATCTGGTGCAGCGCCTCGCCTTCAACAGGCAGGAAGGCATAGCGCGCGGGCGGTTCGTCGGACCAGTTGCCGTGGTCCAGCCATGGACGGGTATCGCGCAACCCGTCGGGTTGGGTGCCGAACAGGTCGCGGACCGCGCGTTCCAGGCGGATTGCCGGCGGGTGTTGCGCGCCGACCGATGGATAGTGCCCGTCCGGGCAAGGCAGGGAGACGACCCCGACGTCACGATCGGCCAGGACGGCCATATGCACCGTCCCGGGTTCGCCCCACAGCGACAGCAACGTCAGGTCCCCGGCGGCCAGGGCGGCAACAACGGCCCGCCATCCCTCGGCGTCCACCTGCGCCCGGGGCCAGGGCCGGTGCGCCGCGATCGGCTGCCCGGCAGCCAGAAGATCCGACAGCACGCTCATCCGAGTTGCGCCGCCACGTGCTGGAACCAGGCCACCAAGGGCGGCGGCAGCCAGATCCCGGCCATCAGCACCAGCGCCAGATGGGCGAACATCGGCAGGTAGGAGGCGTGGACGCGCCCCACCGGCCCGCGCACCGGGCCGAATGCCACGTCCGTCAGGCGGAGCAGCAGCGCCCCGAATGCCAGCAGCAGGCCGGCGACCACCGCCAGGGTCAACAACGGCTGCTGCGCGAAGCTGGAGGAAACCACCAGGAACTCACTGGTGAACACGCCGAACGGTGGCAGGCCGATGATGGCGGTGACGCCGGCAACCAGGCCCCAGCCCAGGACCGGGTGACTTTCCGTCAGGCCGCCGATGTCGGCGATCCGCTGGCTGCCCTTGACCTGCGCGATGTGGCCGACCGAGAAGAAGATCGCCGACTTGGTCAGGCTGTGCATCGTCATCTGCAGCAGCCCCGCGAAGTTGCCCAACGGGCCGGCCATGCCGAAGGCGAAGACGATGATGCCCATGTGCTCGATCGAGGAATAGGCGAACAGGCGTTTGATGTCGCGCCGGCGATACAGCATGACAGCGGCGAACAGCAGCGACAGCAGGCCCAGCGCGATCATCAGCTTGTCCGGGCTGATGGCGGCGGGATTGGCGGTCAGCAGCACCTTGAAGCGCAGCAACGCATACAAAGCGACGTTCAGCAGCAGGCCTGACAGCACGGCCGAGATCGGTGTCGGCCCCTCGGCGTGCGCGTCGGGCAGCCAGGCGTGCAGCGGCACCAGGCCGACCTTGGTGCCGTAGCCCAGCAGCAGGAAGATGAACGCGACGTTCAGCAGGGACGGATCGAATTTCGGCGCCGCGGCAAGCAGGACGGTCCAGGTCATGGCATCCAGCCCCTCGCCGACGACCGGACGGGCGGCGAGATAGACCAGAATCGTGCCGAACAGCGCCAGTGCGATGCCGACGCTGCCCAGGATGAAGTATTTCCAGGCGGCTTCCAGCGCCGCGGCGGTGCGGTACAGCCCGACCATCAGCACGGTGGTCAGCGTGGCCAGTTCGACGGCCACCCACATCAGGCCGATATTGTTCGCCAGCAAAGCCAAATTCATGCCGAACAGCATGAGCTGGAACATGGCGTGGTAGAAACGAAGATGCGTTGCTTGCAGCCGCCCGGTCGCCAGCTCATGTCCGATATAGCTGGCGCTGTAGGCGCTGGTGGTGAAGCCGATGAAGCAGGTCAGCAGGACGAAGACGATGTTCAGATCGTCTACCAGCAGATAGGGGCCGGTTGCCGGGCGTTGCCACAACAAGGTTAGCGCGAAGGCCAGGGCGGCGAAGCTCGCCAGCATGTTCACCGCCGCGCCGGCCCGGTAATTGGGCAGGACCGCCAGGATGGCGGCGGCGAACAGCGGTGTCAGCAGCACGGCGGAGACGGCGTCGGGCATCATTGGCGGCCTCCGCGGAAACGATCCAGCGCACCCACGTCGATGGTATCGAACCGCTCCCGGATGCGGAACAGGAAGACGCCGATGACGATGAAGGCGATCAGGATCGAGAAGGCGACGCTGATCTCCACCACCAGCGGCATGCCGCGGGCGCCCGTGGCCGCCAGGTTGATGCCGTTTTCCAGTGACATGAAGCCGACCACCTGGCTGATGGCATTGCGCCGGGTGACCATCATCAGCAACCCGATCAGCACAACCGACAGGGCGAGCGCGATATCCTCCCGCGCCACCGGATCGGCATGGGCGGTCAACGGCAGCATCACCTCCAGCGACACGCGGCGCGGTTCGTCCTCACGCTCGATGCGCTTCCACTCCACCCAGCGCCCCCAATCGGCGGTGAGCGAACCCACGCGGCTGTCCGTGCCATTGCTGGCAATCAGCACCGCATTGCTCCAGAACAGCGCC
>DAICYU010000105.1 GCA_027311485.1 Acetobacteraceae bacterium | reverse complement strand
TGCCGGTCGTCTGTGCGCCGGCATCGGCATTGGGTAGGTTATTCTGCACGGAAACCGAGCCGCTACGGTCAGTTGTCTTGTTGCTTGACGTCACGTTCTGGGTGCTGCGGATGACCGGACTGTCCGGATCGAAGCGCTCCTGCGTTTCGTTGATTGTGTCGAAGTTCATCCCGATTGAGGCTTCGGCCCGCACATGCCCGACGCCCAGGCTACGCTCCAGCATAAGCTCAACCTCCTGGGACAGGCGCGCTTCCAGCTGTTGACGCTCCTCGTCCGCTCTGGCGGATTTGAGCCGTGGGTCGTTGTCATTGCCGGCCTGAACCAGCAAATGCAGATTAGAGTCCACCACCGTTACGTTTTGCGGCTTCAGCCCCGGCACGGCGGCGGCAACCAGGGTAACAACCGATTGCACCGCCTCACTGGACAGGATCTGCCGCCCGGGGAACGTCAACATGACGCTGGCCTGAGCCTCTTGCCGGTCACGTACGAATGGTTCCCGCCGCGGCAGCACAAGATGCACCCGCGCCCGGCTGATACCGCGCACTTGTTCCAGCGTGCGACTGAGCTCCCCCTCCAGAGCGCGGGTGAGCCGGACTTGTTGATCGAAGTCGGTCAGCGTCAGGCTGCTGCCCTGGTCAAAGATCTCATAGCCCTTAGTGCCCTCGGCCGAGATACCTTTTGACGCCAGAATGGCCCGCGCCGCGCTGACCTGGCTGTCGGCCACCAGCAACGCGTTTCCGCTGTTGTCGAGGCGATACGGAATCTTGTGCCGGTCCAACTCCTCGGTGATCTGCTGAACGGTCGCGCTGTCCAGGTCAGATGCAACCAATTTCATCCGCCCGGGCAAGGGACCTTGCATCTCCAGCCAGACGAAAGCCGCCAACATACCAAGTGCGACGCCCGCCAGCATAGCGACGCGGGCGATACCCAATGTCCGAACGTACGCAAGGATGCCGTTGACGGCGTTCATGCCTGGTTACTCAATCGCGGCGACTGTTAAGACTTAACAGTCAAACGTTACGGACTCATTAACGGCCGGATTGCGGGCCACGACGATGCGGCGGGTGGGGGGCATCCCTCCGCCGCATTGCCCTAAAAGAATGTCAGAGTTGGCAAAAGCCTTCGGCGCCACGATTACCGTGCCGCCGATGCCTGCCCCCGTCGTGTCGGCTCCTTGCTCGGTAGCCAAGCATCCGTCCAACCGACGCCACCGGCACTCGGGTTGGTCGTCTGCACCTCGATCATGCCCGGCCCATCGCGGCGAATGATCGAGATGCCGGTGGCCGCGCGAACGATTTGGCAGTCAATTGGACCATTGACCGTCTCGCCAGATCGACGGGCCGCCAGCTTCCGCAAATCGTCGGCCGAATGGCAGAGGACCGCACCCGGGTCGAGCCGGGGCCAGACCGTGGCCTGCGCCTTGACCTCCGGCGGCCCCGATCGCGCCTTCTTCGGCAGCAATCCGGGTGCGTCGAGGATGACGTTGTCGCTGCCCTGCGCCCAGGCGCCGGCTGGGAGAACCAGGAACCCGGTCAACGCGGCGATCAGCACTACCTTAGGCAGAGACATCGTTTGTTTGTCCAGCATGTTGCAAACGGACGCTGTATGCGCCGGATGGCCGGCTGACCTCAAGCCGGTTTGGTTAAGCCGAGTGGCGGACCCGGGCGGCCGGGTGACTTGCCGGTAAGCGGGCATGGCCGGCGCCGAACAGTTTTTCCCGCAGGGTGCCGGGTGCATACTCGCGCTTGAACAGGCCGCGTTCCTGCAGGATCGGCACCACAAGGTCAGCCATGTCCGCGAATGTCCCGGGCGCCAGCGCATATGCCAGGTTGAAGCCGTCAACATCGGTTTCTTCGACCCACTGATGCAGTTCCGCGGCGACCTGTTCGGCCGATCCGATCACCACCGGGCCGCGCCCGCCGATGGCGGCATGACGGGCGATTTCCCGCACCGTCCAGGCGCGGTCGGGGTCAGCCGTGGTGAAGGCTTCCAGTGCCGAGGTCTGAGCATTGGCGCGTTTGTCGAAATGGACGATCTCATCCGGGTCCATGGCGCCGAAATCCAGCCCGGTCCAGCCTGACATCAACGCCAGCGCACCCTCCTCGGACACATGGTTCCGATAGTCGTTGTACTTGTCGCGGGCCCGTTCCGCGGTGGTGTCGGTTATCACGGTCATCATGGTGAAGATCACCAGGTCACGCGGATCACGCCCGGCTGCTGTCGCCCGTCGGCGCAGGTCGGTGACAATATTGGCGATCACCTTTTTCGATGGGCCGTTGATAAAGACGCATTCCGCGTGCCTGGCGGCGAAGTCCCGCCCACGTGTCGATGCGCCGGCCTGGAACAGCACCGGCGTCCGCTGCGGCGATGGCTCGCAAAGGTGGATCGCATCGAACGAGAAGTGTGGGCCTTCGTGAACAATCCGGTGGATCTTGTCGGGATCGGCGAAGCGGCGACCGGCACGATCGCGCAGCACAGCGCCATCTTCCCAGCTCGCCTCCCAAAGCTTGTAGGTCGCCTGCATGTAATCCTCGGCGACATCGTAGCGGTCGTCATGCGCGACCTGCCTGGGCATTCCCATCCCGCGCGCCGCGCTGTCCAGATAACCGGTTACGATGTTCCAGCCGATGCGTCCCTTGGTGAGGTGATCCAGCGTGCTCATGCGCCTGGCGAATGGATACGGCAGTTCGTAGGACAGGGCGCAGGTGACGCCGAAGCCCAGATGTTCGGTGACCAGTGCCATGGCCGAAATCGGCATAAGGGGGTCGTTCACGGGGACCTGTACCGCGTTTTCCAAGGCCGTACGCGGCGAATCCTTATAGACGTCGTAGATGCCCAGGACGTCGGCCAGGAACAGGGCGTCGAACTTGCCACGCTCCAGGATGCGGGCCAGACCGGTCCAGTATTCCAGCGTGTTGTAGCTGTCAGCATGGTCGTTCGGATGAGTCCACAAACCGGGCGATTGGTGCCCGATGCAGCTCATGTCAAAGGCGTTCAGGCGAATATGTCGGGGCATCGTGCGGTCTTAATGGAGTGGGAACTGCATGGCGATGACTTCGGTATCCCGGTCATCAGCGGTAGCCTGAAAGGCCGGGTCGTCAGGATACACGAACACGCAGGACATTTCGGACAGTGCGCTGCCACTATGCTTCAGGCAGCCCTTGATCACCACCCAATATTGGCCGCGGCCGGTGGCGGGGTCGGGACCCGTGACCGGTTGGTTTGGCGCCAGGCGATACCGCCAGGCGGCCATGCCGTCCACCGCGGGGCCAAGCAGCGTCTCAACAGGTGTGGTGGCGGCGCCAATCGGTCCGGCCACGGCTTCCCTATGTTTGCGGCCGGGAATAGTGCGCAGCGCGGCGCGGTTTTCCGGCATGGTCATGAAGCGGGCACCCGGATCGAAACCATTGCGCAGGGTGAAGTACCAGACGCCTTCGTCCTTGCTGGCACGGATGGGTCCGTAGGCGGTGTGCGCGCCGGTGAAGTGGACCGTGACAGGCTGGACCTCATGCAGCCCCAGCGTGCCATACCCGCCGACCACAAGCTGGAACTGATCCTGTTGGTGATAATGGGCGTTGGCGGTGGTGCCTGGATCCTGCTCCACTAGAAAGGCCATCGGGAACAGCGCGCCGGCGTCGGGGTCGGGGGTGCCTGGCGCCATGTTGTACCGGCTGGTTCCCAGGTACAGCGTGTGCCAGAAAGTCACACCATCGGCGGCGGAGCCTCGGCGGCGATTGACGCGTACGGCGTCGGCGGTGGCAACAAGGGCCATGCGGAATTTCCTCTGTGTGCGGTTGAGGTGCGGTGGCATTCGCCTGTCGCCACAACCGGAATTTGATGGTTCATATCCTAGGAGGACGCACCACATGCGGGCAACCTGACGGTCGCGCGGTGCAGCAGCCAGGGATCTGACACCATCGCGTCAGCCGCCTGGGTTAGCGATCTGGATCAGCCGCCTGGATCAGCCCCCTGCGCAATCCGCACATTGGCCCTCAGCCTCGATCGTTGCCTTGCCGACGGTGAAACCCAGCCGCTTTGCCGCGTCCTGCAGTGCGTGCGCCAGCTCGTGGTCCTCGATTTCGGTCACCCGGCCGCAGGAGCGGCAGATCAGGAATTGTGCGGCATGATCGTGATCCTCCTCGGCGATGCAGCCGACGAAAGCCGATAACCGCTCCAGCTTGTGGATCAGTCCCTGCTGCAGCAGAAACTCCAGCGCGCGGTACACCGTTGGTGGGGCGGCGCCGTGGCGGGTGCTGCGCAACTGCTCCAGCAGGTCGTAGGCGCCGGTCGGCGCATCCCGGTCCAGGATCAGCCCCAGCACCTGGCGGCGCAGTTCGGTCAGCCGGACGCCGCGGCTGTCGCAGATCTGCGATGCGCGATGCAGCAATGTCTCGGTGCGAGGTGAGAAGTCCATGCGGCACTCCTTGGCGACGGCCACGCCTCCTGCCTAGATATCACCCATGGACGAAATTACCACGCAGGCTGAGGCTGTCCTCGGCGCCATTCACTTCGATCCCAACGGGCTGGTGCCGGCCATTGCCCAGCAGCATGACACCGGTGAGGTGCTGATGATGGCTTGGATGAACGCCGACGCCGTGCGGGAAACGTTGGCGACCGGGCGCGTCTGCTACTTTAGCCGCAGCCGCGGCAAGCTGTGGCGGAAAGGGGAGACGTCGGGCCAGGCGCAACGGCTGATCGACCTGCGCATTGATTGCGACGGTGACACACTGCTGCTGCTGGTGGAACAGGATGGTGTCGCTTGCCATACCGGCCGGCGCAACTGCTTCTTCCTGGCATGGCGGGACGGCGCGCTGCGCGCGATTGCCGAACCACGGGTCGACCCGAAGGCACTTTACGGTCATGGCTGAGTTCACGCCGGTCACCGTGCTGACCGGCTTCTTGGGTGCCGGCAAGACGACGCTGCTGAACCACTTGCTGCGCCAGCCGGCCCTGGCCCACACTGCGGTATTGGTGAATGAGTTCGGGGAAATCGGGATCGATCACCTGCTGGTCCGTAAACTGGACGACAGTACGGTTCTGCTGAACGCGGGCTGTTTGTGCTGCACGGTGCGCGGCGACCTGACGCGGGCCTTGCGCGAAATGCTGCCGCGCGCCCGTCGGGGCGAAATCGGCCGCATCGTTATCGAGACGACAGGTTTGGCCGATCCCGTGCCAATCCTGGGCACGCTGATGGGCGATCCGGTCGTGGCGTCCGCCTATCGCCTGGATGGAGTCGTCACTGTTATTGATGCCGTCAATGGCGTGCACAACCTGGATCGGCACCAGGAGGCCTTGCGGCAGGTGGCGGTGGCCGACCGCATCATTGTCAGCAAGGCGGATCTGGCTGATCCTGCCGCGCTGCGTGAACGGTTGCGCGTATTGAACCCGGCTGCGCCGGTTGCCGTCGGCCAGGATGGAAAGGTAAGCGCGGATTTCGTGCTCGGGGCAGGGCTGTTCGATCCTTCCGGCAAAATCGCCGATGTCAGGCGCTGGCTGGATACCGAGGTGTTTGCGGCGGACGCGGCCCATCATCACGAACATCACCATCATGATCCGAACCGGCACGACGCCCGGATCGGCGCCTTCTGTGTGACACTGGACCAACCACTTGACTGGCCGGCACTGTCGATGTCGCTGGGCATGCTGCTGGCGTCCCACGGCGACCGGATCCTGCGGATCAAGGGTATCCTTAATATCAGCGGCCAGGACAAACCGCTGGCGATCCATGCCGCCGGCCATTTGCTGCACCCCCCGGTTCGCCTGTCCTCCTGGCCAGCGGACGACGCGCAAGCCAGCCGCATCGTGTTCATCACCAGCGATCTGCCACGGAACGTCGTGGAGGCCAGTTTGATGGCGTTTCAGGCGGCGGCTGGGTCCCATGCTGTCGGCGACACGTCGTCCTCACACTGACGGCAACACGGGAGCGTCTGTAATCCATTGCGTCAGGACGGCACAGCCGTCGAGAAAATCCTCGATTGTCATGGCTTCCCGCGGATTGTGGCTACCGTTCTCGTTGCGGACGAACACCATGCCGACCGGCACGCCCGCGGCTGCGAACGCGGCGGCATCGTGTGACGCCGGGCTGCCCAAAAGCAAAACGGGAATGTCCTGCGCCTTGGCGGCATTCTCCAACCCGTTGCGGATCGCCGGATGGACCGGCCCCACCGCTGCGCTCGCCCGCGTCCCGAGGTGAAAACGGACACCGCGCCGCTGCTCAATCCCGGCAATAATGCGCTCGACCTGCGCTTCCAACGCGGCGAGCACCGCCGGGTCATACGCCCGGATATCCAGGCTGAAATGAAACGAGCCGGGCACAATCGTCAGGCCGTGCGCCGCGGCGTCGGTATGGAAGCGGACCAGGGTGCAGGCCATTGCAATACCGCGTGCCTCGTACTCGGCCCAGAGCGTATCGAGTGCCATCGCGAACTCAGCGCCCGCTATCGCGGCGTCGCGGCGGAAGCGGCGTGGCAGGCCGACATGGTCGTGGCTGCCTTCGATCCTGGCCTCCGGATAGCGGAAATTGCCCGGGATGCCGGTGCAGATGCCGATCGGAACGCCGGCCTCGACCAGGCTCGGCGCCTGCTCGATATGCAGTTCCAGGTAGGCGTGAATGCGCGCGGGATCGAAGTAGCGGCGTCTGCCAGCCAAGGCAGCGGGATCGCCACCACATTCGGCGACGTGCTCGGCGAGCGTGCGTCCGGTATCCACCCGGCGCACGTCCAAAGCGCCATCGGGCAGGGTGCCGAGGCTGCCGCGGCTGCCAATGTAGGACACCTGGAACCAGACGCTTTCCTCGGCGCGGATGCCCATCACGGTGATGTCGCGGTCCGGCGTCACCCCGAGCGCCTGCAGGGCGCCAACCGCGCAAAGCCCGGCCAGCACCCCCGCCGCGCCGTCGAAATTGCCGCCATGTGGCACCGAGTCGAGATGCGAACCGATGACCAGCCGTGGCGCGGAACGATCGCGTCCGGGCAGAGTCATGTAAAGATTGGCCGCGGCGTCCCGATCGATCTCCAGCCCCATTGCATCGGCCACGTGCGCGACCGATGCATGTGCGCGTTGTTCCCCCTGCCCATACGGATCCCGCGACACGCCTGGCTCATCAAGACCATCTTGCCGAAGCTGGTCGAACAGTGCCGCCAATCCGGGTCCTCGCGACTGAACGGCGGCACGGATGGCGGATGGGGACAGGACGGTCATGTGCAGGCTCCAGATGTTCGCGCCCGATGGCGGACTGTTCGGACACACTTGGATAGGGCCGCCGTTTGGTCTTCGGCAAGGTGCGTGATACCGACGATTCGCCCATGTTCAATGGTTGGGCGGCCCCGCGGACGATGATAGACGGACCAACCGCCGCGGGTTGACCAGCCTCATGACGGGGGCCTTATGGCCGTGGCCCTGCGGGGCGTGCATGCGGTGAATGGATGGAGGGCACGAAATCATGAGCCAAACTGACCAGATCGGCGAAATGCTGCGTGATTCGGCCGACCGGCTGTTTCGGGCGCATTGCGATACGGCAACACGGCGATCCGCCGATTCGGGCGCATGGCAGGATGGCCTGTGGGGCGCGATCGAGGAAGCGGGCTTGCACCGCGCCCTCGTGCCGGAAGCTGCCGGCGGTTTCGGCGTGCCTGTAGCCGAGGCGATGACCCTGCCGCGAGTGGCTGCCGCACATGCGGTGCCGGCGCCGCTGGCCGAGACGATGCTGGCGGCATGGCTGCTGGCAGAGGCCGGCTTGGATATTCCGGATGGTCCCCTGAGTATCGCGCCTGTGCGCCCGGGCGAAACCGTATCGTTGCAGCGCACGGCCGAGGGCTGGCACGCTGCCGGGACAGTGACTCGGGTGCCGTGGGGGCGCGACGTCGGGCATGTCGTCCTAGTCGGCGACCTGGACGGTGGGTCGGCTGTGGCGCTGGCCGGCAAGGACGGATTCACGGTGCTTGAGCAGGGGGAGAACGTGGCGCGGGAGCCGCGCGATTCGTTGCGCCTGACAGGCCCTCTGGTCGCCGCGGCTCCGGCGGTGGTTACCGCCGAAACGCTGCGCCTGGCGGGGGCAGCGATGCGCACTCAGCAAATCGCCGGTGCGCTGGTTCGGCTCTCCGCCATGACCGTGCAATACGCCCAGGATCGGGCGCAGTTCGGCCGGCCGCTGGGCAAGTTCCAGGCGGTCCAGCAGAATTTGGCGGTATTGGCGGGGCACGCCGCCGCCGCTGCCGCCGCCGCTGATCTTGCGGCCGAGGCTTTTGGCGATGGCATGAAGATGCTGCCGATCGCGGCCGGAAAGGCTCGGGCTGGGGAGGCTGCAGGCATTGCCGCCGCCATTGCCCATCAGGTGCACGGCGCGATTGGCTTCACCTTTGAGCACGAACTGCATTTTTTCACCCGCCGCCTGTGGTCCTGGCGTGATGAGTTCGGCCAGGAGACCGCATGGAACCGCGTCATCGGCCGGCAGATGGCGCTGGCTGGTGCTGATGCGCTGTGGGCTTCTATCACGGCCGCCTAATATCCGACGGCAGCGAAGCGCGACACCAAGCCTGATCGGCCGCGAGTGGATCGATGACGGCGCGATCGTGCGCTGGACAAGCTGTTGCATGCACGGTTCACGCCGCCGGGCAGCGTTGGCCGATCAGGATGTGAATGTCACCGGCAAGGCGCCGACTGACGGATGCGCGCTGATGACCATGTAGTTGGTCGCAAGGCCACTGGTCGGCGTTGCATACAGATCGCCTGTGCCGGCAAATTTCAGATTTGCGACCTCGGTCCCATGGGCGTCGAACAGGTCCAGAACGCCGGTGGTCCGGTTGAATGTTTCGGACGCGGCGCTCATGGCATTGTACACGTCGACGCAGGACATCGGGCCGATACGGGACGACAACGGTGCGGAAACAGTGATGGTACCGAGGAATGACATGCCGTTCGCCAGGCTGAGCATCCCGCCGTCCAGCACGACTGTCGTGCTCGGGTCGGTGCTGCCCAGGCGAAGCAGAGCGTCCTCACCCATCAGATGGAACCTGCCGGAGCCATTGACCTTGACGTAGTCCAAGTTGACGGTGGAGGTGCCGTCAATGTTCATCGTACCATTCAGCGTATAGTTGCTGACACCAGCATAGCCGGTGGCAGTCAGCGTGCTGCCGGTGACGATGTTGTTGACTCCGTTGAAGGTGAATGACGAACCCGGCCGCTCATTGATCAAAAGATTGGCGCGGTTCACCGTCAGGGTTTGCGTGCTGATTGCGGCGCCGGGCATCAGGTTGATGACGCCGTAGCCGTGTTGTGTCAGCGTGCCGGAATCATTCACGCCGATCAGCGCGTCGGAACCGACGAATGTTGCGGTTGGCGTTTCCATCGCGCTGGTGCCGTCGAGGTGCAGGATGTCCTCGTTTTGCCCGTCGCCGGCGATTGTCGCGGACTGGTGGTTGCGCAGAACATACGTTGTCATGGCGGGTCCTT
>DAICYU010000104.1 GCA_027311485.1 Acetobacteraceae bacterium | reverse complement strand
TGGTCGCCAAGATCGTGCTGCTGTCCAAGGAATCCATGTCCATGGTCGAGGCCTTGGATGTGCTGAACGGCAATGTCAGGCACGTCGAAAAAAGCCTGGGCGAGATCGACAGGATCACGCACGTCACGCATATGGTGGCGTTGAACGCGCGTATCGAGGCGGAGCGGTCGGGCGCTGCCGGCGCCGCCTTCCGCGTTGTGGCCGATGAGGTCAAGCAGCTCTCCGGCTCCATCCAGACGCTTGCGGTTGACATGAACAAGCAGCTCAAGGCAGTGCGCGACGGCATCCGGAACGGGCACGCGACCCTGAAGCAGGTCGCCTCGGTGGACATGTCTTCCAACATGCAGATCAAGGAGCGACTTGGGGCGCTGCTGCCAGCCCTGGTCAGCCGCAACACCGAGATCAAGTCGCTGGTCGCCGATGCGGCGCGGGAAGCAAGCGCCATGTCGGCCGACGTCAGCGGCATGATCACCGGCATCCAGTTTCAGGATCGTACGAAGCAACGTCTGGAACATGTCATCGACACGCTGCACGTGGTCGGCGAAGCGGTGGAAGACGTTATGAACACCACGCGCCACACCGCGCCCGAGCTTGCCGGGGAGTTGACCCCCGATCCGGAATGGGTTCGGAATTTGCTGTCCCGCTATACCATGAGCGAGCTCCGCGAACGCTTCGTCGCGCAGATCCTCGACGGCAAGCCGGTGGAATGGCCGGCAGACACAGCCGGCGGCAGCGCGGCTGCGGTCGGCGGATCGGTCGACCTGTTTTAGGCCGCGATTGCCGGCGGCTGATCGCCGCCAGGCTCGGTATCACCGTCGCGGCGAACGATCCAGCCATTCGTCGTCCGGCCTGCGACCCGGTTCTGTCGCTATGGTTTGCCACTGGGGGCTCGCCAAACATGCTCTGCCACCAAGGGATACCACTGGGGGCAGCCCCCATGGTCCGCCCCCGGTAAGCTGCCATCCGGACGCGCGGCGGCAGTTGGCATTTGACCGGAAAGCTACTACCCAGTATCACCGCGCCACCAGCCGGTTCGCGGCGTAATGACACGTGTGGAACCAGACGGCATGATCGATGTCACGATGAAGCCCGATCGGCGTGGCATTGCGCGTCTCCGGACGCGACCGCCAGGACCGGCGGCATCGTCTGCCGGGGCACCGTCAAACCCCGTGACCGGATGAACCCGCGGCCGGGTATGCCCCGCTGCGGAACGCAAATGAGGGAGTTGAAGGAACGATGTCCGCTACCACCGCCCCGGCCTCGGCACACGGCGCTACCGACGCCCACGTGCTCGATGCCCTGATCATCGGCGCCGGCTTTTCCGGTCTCTACCAGCTTCATGCCCTCCGTGACCGGCTCGGCCTTTCGGCGCAGGTGCTGGAAGCCGGCGACGGCGTCGGGGGTACCTGGTACTGGAACCGCTATCCGGGGGCGCGCTGCGATTCCGAAAGCCACTCCTATGCCTACTACTTCTCGGATGAGCTGGTGCAGGAATGGACATGGTCCGAACGTTATCCCGGCCAGGCCGAGATTCTGCGTTACCTCAACCACGTCGCCGACCGGTTCGATCTGAAGCGCGACATCCGCTTCGGCGCCCGGGTCACCGAGGCGCATTATGATGCGGCGGCCAATCGCTGGCACGTCCGCACCGAGGCGGGTGAGCGGTACACTGCCACCTACCTGATTACCGCCGTCGGCTGCCTGTCGGCCGCCAATATTCCGCAGATCCCCGGCCTCGATAGCTTCGCCGGACAGTGGTACCACACCGGGCAATGGCCGCACGAAGGCGTTGACTTCACCGGCAAGCGTGTCGGCATGGTCGGCACCGGCTCCACCGGCATCCAGGCCGCACCGGTCATCGCGGACTCCGCCGCGCACCTGACGGTCTTCCAGCGCACCGCGAACTACAGCATTCCCGCCCGCAACGCGCCGCTGGCCGAGGAATTCAAGCATTGGGCCAAGCAGAACGCGTCCGAGATCAAGCGCACCATGCGCTCCACCCCTAACGGGCATCCCTTCGTCATTGCCGACCGGTCCGCCCATGATGTCTCCGAGGCGGAGCGCCGGGCGATCTACGAAGCCGCGTGGGAGAAGGGTGGCCTGCAGTTCCGCGCCTCCTTCCGCGACCTGCTGCAGGACAAGGCGGCAAACGACACGGCCGCCGCGTTCCTGCGGTCCAAAATCGGGGAGATTGTGAAGGACCCGGCCACGGCCGCCAAGCTCGCCGCGATTGATCACCCCTTCGCCACCAAGCGTCCGCCGATCGACACCGGGTATTTTGAGACGTTCAACCGCGACAACGTCGCGTTGGTCGATGTCCGTGCCACGCCGATCGAGCGTGTCACGCCGGCCGGTATCCAGACGCGGGACGGCACGGAATACCCGCTCGACATCATCGTTTTCGCCACCGGCTTCGATGCCATGACCGGCCCGCTGCTGAAGATGGATATCCGCGGGCGCGACGACGTCAGCCTTCGCGATGCGTGGCAGGCCGGTCCCCGCACCTATCTTGGCCTGCAGGTTCCGGGCTTCCCGAACCTGTTCACCATCACCGGGCCCGGCAGCCCATCAGTGCTGTGCAACATGCCCGTGCCGATCGAGCATCATGTCGAGTGGATCGCCGACTGCATCCGTACCATGCGGGAGAACGGGATCGCCCGCATCGAAGCGAAGCCCGAGGCGGCGGAAAAATGGGTGGAGCATGTGAACGACGCCGCTAATGCGACTCTGCTGCCGCAGGCCGGGCATTCCTGGTACCTCGGCGCGAATGTGCCCGGCAAGCCACGCGTCTTCATGCCCTATGCGGGCGGCATGGCGCGCTATCGGGACATCTGCGCCGATGTCGTCGCACGCAACTATGAGGGGTTCAGCCTGACGCGCTGACGGACTGACGCGCTGACGGCTGCCCGCAAAAGAACAACAACGGGGAGGCATCACATGAAAGGCTTGTCAGGCCGGCGTGTCCTGCTGACGGGCGGCGCCAGCGGGATCGGCCGAGCAACCGCGGTGCGGTTGGCGGCGGAGGGATGCCATGTCGGCATCCTCGACATCGATGAAGCCGGCGCCGCCCAGACCGTTGCACGCTGCGACGGTCGAGGGTGGAGCGCCCGGACCGACATCACGGATCGGGCGCAGGTCGAAGCGGCGGTCGGCCGCTTCGAGCAAGAGGTCGGGCCGGTCGATTTCCTGGCCAACATCGCCGGCTGGGATGTGATGCGAAACTTCCTCGATACCGATACGGCGCTGTGGGATCGCATCATCGGCATCAACCTGTATGGGCCGTTGCATGTGCACCATGTCGTGCTGCCCGGCATGGTCCGGCGCGGCTTCGGCCGCGTCGTCAATGTCGCCTCCGATGCCGGGCGGGTCGGTTCGTCCGGGGAAGCGGTCTATTCTGCCTGTAAGGGCGGCATCATCGCCTTCACCAAGACGATGGCCCGCGAACTCGCCCGCAAGGGCATCTCCCTGAACGTCATCTGCCCGGGGCCGACGGATACCCCACTGTTCGAAAGCGTGAAGTCCGCGTCGCCCGACGGCGCGAAGATCGGCGACGCCATGGCGCGCGCCGTGCCGATGAAGCGGATCGGGCAGCCGGACGACTATCCCGGCCTGATCGCCTTCCTGCTGTCGGACGACGCCGCCTATATCACCGGGCAGACGATCAGCGTCTCCGGTGGCCTGACGATGGCCTGAGGAGGATGGCGATGGTACAAATCGACGGTTACGAAGTCCTCGGCCTGGGCCTGTATTTCGAGGATCTGCCGGTCGGCCGCAAATTCCGCACCATCGGCCGGACATTGACGGAGGCGGATCTGGTCAACTTCATCGGCGTCACCGGCATGACCGAGGTGCTGTTCTCCAACACCGAATTCCTGCGCACCGAAAGCGACATCACCCGCCGAGTGGTCCCGGGCGCGATGGTCTACAGTTTCGCCGAGGGATTGCTGGTGCACGCGACCATGCAGCACACCGGCTTTGCCTTCCTGCACATGGAGCTGGATGTGAAGGGGCCGACCTTCGCCGGCGATACGATCCATGTGGAATGCGAAGTGGTCGAAAGCCGGCGCAGTGCCAGTCGTCCGAACCGTGGGCTCGTCCGGACTTTCAACCGTGTCAGGAAACAGGATGGAACGATTGTGCTGACCTACAATCCGCTGCGCATGGTCAAGGCACGGGATGAGGCATCGGCTGCACCATAGCTGCCATTACCTGCCGGATACCCGGCAGGTAATGATCAGCCCATCATGCGCTAACGCGGCTTGCTCGCGGCATCGATCTTCTCGATCGACTCCGCATCAAGCTCGATCTCCGCAGCTTCCACCAGTTCTGCAAGCTGCGTCAGGTCTGTCGCGCTTGCGATCGGTGCGGTGACGCTGGGCCGGGCGATCAGCCAGGCAATGGCAATCTGGCCGGGCTTGGCCTCGTAGCGGAGTCCCACTTCGTCCAGCGCCTGAAGCACCCGCAAGCCGTTTTCGTTCAGATATTTCTCCACCCGCGATCCGCGCGTGCGGCCTTCCATGTCGGCGCGCGACCGATACTTGCCCGTCAGGAACCCGCTGGCCAGAGAATAATAGCCGATGACGCCGACCTTTTCCTTCAGGCAAAGGTCCTCCAGTGGTCCCTCGAACTCCGTCCGCTCGACCAGGCTGTAGTGCGGCTGCAGGCTTTGATACCGCGGCAGGCTCTTTTCCGTGCTGATGCGGAGCGATTCCGCCAGCCGGTCCGCCGCAAAGTTGGACGCGCCGATTTCCCGCACCTTGCCCTGCTTGATCAGATCGGCATAGGCGGACAGCGTTTCCTCGATCGGCGTCTCGGGATCGTCTTTGTGCGACTGGTAAAGGTCGATGTAGTCGGTCTGCAGGCGGCGCAACGAGTCCTCCACCGCCTGCTGCATATAGGTGCGGGACAGGCCCTTCTTTTCGCCGCCCATGTCCATGCCAAGCTTGGTGGCCAGGATGATCTTGTCGCGGTTCTTGCGGGCCTGCATCCACTTGCCGATGATCGTTTCGGATTCGCCGCCGCTGTTGCCGGGATGCCAGCGGGAATAGACGTCGGCCGTGTCGAGGAAGTTGAAACCGGCATCCAGCCAGGCGTCCAGCAGCTCGAACGAAGTCTTCTCATCCGCTGTCCAGCCGAACACGTTGCAGCCGAACGTGATTGGTGGCACTTCCAAAGATGACTGCCCCAGCCTGCGCTTTTCCATACCATATCCCTTCAGAAATAAGCGCGGCGGTACCAGGCGCCGCCGCGCGTCCCGGATAATGTTTCGCTATGCCGCCGAGGCACGCACCAGCCTGCCCGGGGTGGCACCTGTATAGACACCGGCCTCGAATGTCGGAACACCCGACACGAAGGTGTGGCGATACCCGTCCACCCGCTGCACCAGCCGCCTTCCCTGCATCGGCAGGTCGTAGCGCACCTCGGGCACGTGCAACCGCATCGCATCGAAATCGATGACGTTCACATCGGCCTTTTTCCCCGCTGCCAGCCGGCCGCGGTCGCGGAAGCCAAAGAAATCCGCCGTCTCGCTGGTCTGCCGCCTGACCAGCATTTCCAGCGGCAGCTTCGGCCCGCGCGTGCGGTCACGCCCCCAATGCATCAGCATCCAACTCGGCACGCTGGCATCGACGATCGAAGAACAATGCGCCCCGCCGTCCGACAGCCCCAGGATGGTGGCATCATCCGTCAGCATCATATGGATGATGTCCAGGTTGTCCTCATTGTAGCCGACGATCGGGAAGAACAGGAACCGGTCGGCCCCCTGCGCCAGATAGTCATAAGCAACCTCATCCGGCGTGCGGTTGGACCGTGCCGCCATGGCGGCGATGCTGTCCTTCTCCTCTGGCTCATAATTCGGCGGATTGTCCATCGGGAACATCCGGTTCCACCGCGTCGTGATGTGCTGGCGAAACTGCGACAGCCGGTTCAGCAATGCGGGGGAGGGCGCCTCGGACAGCACTTGGGCCCGGAATGCGGGATCCTGCATCCGCCGCATCCGCTCCGCCACCGGCAATGTCAGCAACGCCTGATAGCTCGGCCGGATCGAAAACGGATTCAAGGCCGTATCGATCCCCAGCATCACGCCAACCGGTCGCCCGGCCACCTGCGCGGTCACCATCGCGCCTTCCGCGCGGGCCTTGTGCACACCGTCCATCAGCCGCTTCCAGCGCACCTTGTCGGTCGGTCGGTCGGTCAGCAGGAACCAGACCGGGCGGCCGGTGTCCTGGCCGAACTTCGTCATCCAGGCCAGTTCCTCGGTTTCGTCGTCGAAGTCGCTGTTCACGCCGAAGGCGCCGTAGCCCATCCCTTTGAACGCCGAACCGATGCCCAGCAGTTCATCCACTTCAGAATAACGGCCGGGCACCATCTCACCGGTCGGCGTCTTGTGGGAGTTGGTGCGCGATGTGGTGAAGCCGAACGCCCCGGCCTTCAGGCCGGCCCGCACCGCGTCGCGCATTGCCTGGATATCGTCTGCCGTCGCCGCCTCGCGGTTCACGGCGCGGTCGCCCATCACGTAAACGCGCAGCGGATGATGCGGGATCTGTGCCGCTACATCGATGGCGCGCGGCATCTGGTCCAGCGCATCAAGGTATTGCGGGAAGGTTTCCCAGTTCCACTTCAGCCCGTCGGCCAGCGCAATGCCCGGAATCTCCTCGATCGATTCCATCAGCCCTATCAGGGCGGAATGATCCTGGTTTCGCACCGGGGCGAAGCCGACCCCGCAATTGCCGAATAGGATGGTGGTCACGCCGTGCCAGGACGATGGCGCAAGCTCTGCGTCCCAGGTCGCCTGCCCGTCGTAATGGGTGTGGACATCGACCCAGCCAGGGGTCACCAACAGCCCGCCGGCGTCGATGTCCCGCTTTGCCGGCCCGGCCTTGCTGCCGACCTGGGTGATCGTATCGCCATCGATCGCGACATCGCCCGTATAGGCAGATTGTCCGGTTCCATCGACGATCGTACCGCCGCGTATCACCGTGTCGTGCATCGCTCGCTCCCGCCAGGGTTTATTCTTCAGCAGACATGGGAAACCGGTATTGCAACGGGGTCAAGTTCAGGCGGCGACGAGCCCGCCGCTTGTCGATCCCGCCCCGCTTGTCGATCTTGATGTCGGGCGGTAGGCAACAGCCAAACTCCGATCAGCCAAGAGGACAACCCCGAATGACCACCCGACCGGTGATGCTGGTAATTCTCGACGGCTTCGGCTGGCGGGAAGACGCGGCCGACAACGCGATCCGCCAGGCCAAGACCCCCAGCTTCACCGGCATGTGGGACTCATGCCCGCATGCCTTCCTGCACACCTCCGGCGGCGATGTCGGCCTGCCCAAGGGACAGATGGGCAATTCCGAGGTCGGGCACCTGAACATCGGCGCCGGCCGCGTCGTCAAACAGGAACTCGTCCGCATCGGCGAAGCGGTGGCGGATGGCAGCATCGCCCAGGTGCCGGCCTTCACCGGCCTGATCGAGGCCCTGAAGGCGACCAAGGGTACCTGTCATTTGATCGGCCTGGTATCGCCGGGCGGCGTGCACTCCCACCAGGATCACGGCGCCGCCCTGGCGCATTTTCTGCATCAAGCCGGCATCCCCACCGTCGTCCATGCCATCACCGATGGCCGCGATACCCCGCCGCAGTCGGCATTGGACGATCTGGCCCGCCTTGGCGCCGCGCTGCCGGACAGCGTGCCCGTCGCCACCGTGGTGGGCCGCTACTTCGCCATGGACCGCGACAAGCGCTGGGACCGCGTCGCGCAGGCCTATCAGGCGATGGCCGAAGCCCAGGGCGCGCGCCATCCGACGCCGGCGGCTGCCATTGAAGCGGCGTACGCCGCAAAGAAGTTTGATGAATTCGTCCCGCCCGCGGTTATTGGCAACTACGCAGGGATGAACGACGGTGACGCCATACTGTGCTTCAACTTCCGCGCCGACCGCGTGCGCGAAATCCTCGGCGCGCTGCTCGATCCGGCGTTTGATGGCTTCCCGCGCCCACGTGTGCTGAAATTCGCCGCCGCCGTCGGCATGACGCGCTATTCCGATGCACTGGCCCCGTTCATGGACGTGTTGTTCGAGCCGGACACGCTGAAGAACATCCTGGGGGAGGTCGTCTCGGCCGCCGGCAAGACACAACTGCGCATGGCGGAGACCGAAAAGTATCCCCACGTTACCTACTTCCTGAATGGCGGCCGGGAAACGCCCTATCCTGGGGAGGATCGGATCATGGTCCCATCGCCGAAGGTCGCCACGTATGACCTGCAGCCCGAGATGTCCGCCCCGGAACTGACCGACAAGGCGGTTGCGGCGATTGAAAGCGGCAAGTACGACCTGATTGTGTTGAATTACGCGAACCCTGACATGGTCGGCCACACCGGCAGCCTGCCGGCGGCGATCAAGGCCGTGGAGACGGTGGATACCGGCCTTGGCCGCATCGCCAGGGCGATCCGCAATCAGAACGGCGCGCTGCTGGTCACCGCCGATCACGGCAATTGCGAACTGATGAAGGACCCCGAAACCGGCGGCCCGCACACCGCGCACACCACCAACCCTGTCCCCGTGGTGCTGATGGGGACCAACGCCCCGTCTATCCACGAAGGCCGTCTTGCCGATCTCGCGCCGACGCTGCTGGCCCTGCTGGGCATCCCGCAGCCGCCGGAGATGACCGGCCGTTCGCTGATCGGAACCACCTGACATGACGAATCGCCCGCCGCTGCCGCCCTTCACCCGCGATACCGCCGAGCAGAAGGTCCGCTCGGCGGAGGATGGCTGGAACACATGCAACCCCGAACGCGTGTCGCTGGCCTACACCCAGGACAGCGTCTGGCGGAATCGCAACGAATTCCTCCATGGCCGTCCTGCGATCGTCGCCTTCCTGGCCCGCAAGTGGAATCGCGAGCTCGACTACCGGCTGATCAAGGAACTCTGGGCCTTCACCGACAACCGTATCGCCGTGCGCTTCGCCTATGAGTACCGCGACGACTCGAACACCTGGTTCCGGGCATACGGCAATGAGAACTGGGAATTCGACCCGCACGGGCTGATGCGCGTCCGGCATGCCAGCATTAATGACCTGCCGATCACCCCGGATGCACGCCTGTTCCACTGGGATCGTGCAATGCCGCGGCCGGCCGGGCATCCGGGCCTGTCCGAGCTGGGATTGTAGCTTCGGGCGTCTTGTCGGACCGTGCGGCAGCCTCACATCACCGTCATCGCGTCGCACCCGGCCGCTCCTGGTGGCCGCCGGGCATACCTTGGCACTGCGGCCGGTTGCCGGTTACGCCGGGGCGTATAGAGTGCATGACATGACTTCCACCCAGACCATGACGACACGAGAGATACTGGAACGGCTTGTGGCATTCGACACCACGAGCCGGAACTCCAATCTTGAGCTTATTGATTTCATAAGAAACTACCTGGACGCTCACGGTGTCTTCTACCGGATGAGTGCGGATCCGGTCGCGCAGAATGCGAACCTGCATGCGATCATCGGGCCGC
>DAICYU010000103.1 GCA_027311485.1 Acetobacteraceae bacterium | reverse complement strand
CGCCCGTGCCGCCCGACCAGCGATCCGACAAAGCCTCGGGCGCCGCCGCGACGCAAAAGGAAACGCACCCCAAGGAGGGCTACGACCCGCGCGACCGCAACCTCGCGGAGCAGGGTCGCCAGGGTGCGACGAAGCAGAATACCACGAACAAGGGTTACCAGCAGGGCCGCTGATCCTGGCCGACAAGAACGCGCATACCGGCCGGTTCGGCGGGTCGGGGAGCAGTCATCAGGATCGCGACCGTCCCGGCAAAAATCATCAGGAGACCGGGAAGAAGCGCGGCGGCGACCGTGCCGGGACCGCGCCCCCGCCCGGCAGCCCGACCAATCGCGCTGACAGCCGCGTTTCGGGCGGCGGCGGGGAGCGGGACAGCCACCATACCCACACGGGCGACCGATCCTGACCGCAACAAACCGCACCCGGGCCACCATCGGCCTGGGGCGGAGAGGGCCCCTCATGCTCGACACTGAAACGCAGGTATGCTCTTAATACGACTTTGCGTGCTGCCATCAATGGCAAGCGTAGGACGCGCCTCAATTTTCAATTGACAATGTAATAGTTTTTGCAGTGGACTGTTGCTGTGGCTGTCAAGAAAGTCCGACTCTGATAAATGAGATGGCGGGGGGCAATGGTGAGAAAATTTTCAAGATTGCAGCTTGCTATGATACCATGCACGTGGGTCTTGGCCGATGGGCAGACGAGCGTCCGTGCTGGCACGATCCTACCAGCACTCCCCAGCTCGACCTACTCAGGCTCCTTCAGTGCGACCGTAAGTGGAGGCTATTTCTCATCTTCGGACAACGCCTCTACTTCCCAAGCTGTAACTGGCCCTACAAATCTCGGCTTCCAAGCAGTTGAACCATCGAAATCAAACTCAACAGGGGTAATAATTTCAAATGCAGCTTCGAATGCGGCTTCGCTGAATTTTTCAGCGACCCCGTCACCCGCAATTTATGTTTCTGGAACGGCCAACACAATCGGCGGTACGCCCGGTTCAGCGTCCTTCTATTTGGATGGGGAACTCACCTACAATCTTGAAGTGGTTGGTGCGTCGGGGACAGTCCCTGTACATGTAAATGCTTCGGGGTCGGCTACGATTTCGTCTGAAGGTACGAGCATTTACGACAGTGTAAGTCTCTCCGCGGGGTTTACGGTACTATCAGTAGGGACCAGGAACAACGACACCGTCGGTCAGATTGGCTTAGCGGGATGGTGGGACCGATTCGACCTCAATGCACGTCCAACAAACAACACGAGCCCCATCTCACGTTCATTCTCCGAAAACAGCGTATATGACCTGCAGGCAAATACCTTGTATGAGGTTGCGATGTTTGCGACGATTTCTGCGACCTCCGGGGGAAGTTTGGGAGGAAGCACGGAATCGGCCACGGCTTTCGTTGACCCTACATTTACTGTCGCCGCAAGCAACCCGAGCCAATATACGCTCGTGCTCAGCAGCGGCGTTGGCAACAGTTCGGCTCAAATACCTGAGCCGCCGACCTTGGCTCTTTTCAGCGGCGCGCTACTAAGCGTTGGTGCGGTCAGGCGGCGGTGGAGCCGGTCACACTGATCGTTTACAGTCCGATCTGCACTAATGAACAGACCGTTGCACAATTAGCTGCGCCATGGTCTCTTGCGCCTCTAAACAGCGAACCGCAACTGCGAAAAGGGCGGCCCGGCCATGGTCGAGGATGTACATCACGCCTGCATCGAAGCCGATGGACAGGTGCGCGTGGAGAGAAAGCAACCGCAGGCGTAAGCGAGCCCGCCGGCCACGCCCCGGCGGGAAAACAGCACTAAGCCCTCCGGCTACCACCCCAGGTCATTTAACCGCGCAGCGGGCCGCCTGCACGCTCCTGGTGCAGAACGGCCCGCCGTGCGACCCAAAGCCTTCCTTACGCCGCGGCCGCCAGTTCAGCCGGCGCCTGCCGGATCAGGTAATCGAACGCGGACAGCGCCGCCTTGGAGCCATCACCCATTGCGATGATGATCTGCTTGTACGGCACCGTTGTCGCGTCACCGGCCGCGAACACACCGGGCACCGAGGTCTGGCCACGCGCGTCCACCTCGATTTCCCCCCGCGCGCTGAGCGCAAGCGTGCCCTTCAGCCATTCGGTGTTCGGCACCAGGCCGATCTGCACGAAGATGCCGTCAAGATCCAGCCGCTGCGCCGCGCCCGTTTCCCGATCCTTGTAGGACAGGCCAACGACTTTGCTGCCATCCCCATGCACCTCGGTGGTCTGCGCCGAGGTGATGATCGCCACGTTGCGCAGCGACCGCAGCTTGTCCTGCAACACGGCATCGGCCCGCAGCCGGCTGTCGAACTCGATTAGCGTCACGTGCGCGACAATGCCCGCCAGGTCGATCGCCGCCTCGACGCCCGAATTGCCGCCGCCGATCACCGCCACGCGCTTGCCCTTGAACAGCGGGCCGTCACAGTGCGGGCAATAGGCGACGCCCTTGTTGCGGTACTCGGCCTCCCCCGGCACGTTCATCTGCCGCCAGCGGGCGCCGGTTGACAGGATCACCGTCCGCGCTTTCAGCGACGCCCCGTTGGCCAGCTTCACCTCCGCCAGGCCATTCGGCGCCGCCGCCGGCACCAGGCCGACCGCAGTCTGCAGGTTCATGATGTCCACGTCATAGGCTTTGACGTGCTGCTCCAGCGCCGCGACCATTTTCGGGCCCTCGGTCTCCGGCACCGAGATGAAGTTCTCGATCCCCATCGTGTCCAGCACCTGCCCGCCGAACCGCTCCGCCGCGATGCCAGTGCGGATGCCCTTGCGGGCCGCATACACCGCCGCCGCCGCGCCGGCCGGGCCGCCGCCGACCACCAGGACATCGAACACGTCCTTGCCCTTGATCGCCGCGGCCTGACGGTCGGCCGCCCCGGTGTCCAGCTTCGCCAGGATCTGCTCCAGGCTCATACGCCCCTGCGCGAACGGCTTTCCATTCAGGAACACGCTCGGCACCGCCATCACTTCGCGCGCCGTCACCTCCGCCTGGAACAGCGCGCCGTCAATGGCGACATGCCGCACCCGCGGGTTGATCGCGCTGATCAGGTTCAGCGCCTGCACCACGTCCGGGCAGTTCTGGCATGACAGGGAGAAATACGTTTCAAACACGAAGTCCCCGTCCAGGGCACGGATCTGCTCCAGCACCGCCGGCGCTTCCTTCGGCGGATGGCCGCCCACCTGCAACAGCGCCAGGATCAGGGAATTGAACTCATGCCCCATCGGCAGTCCGGCAAAGCGCACGCTGACCGGGGTTCCGACACGGGTAATCGCAAAGGATGGCACCCGTGCATCATCGTCGCGGCGGACAAAGCTGATCTTGTCCGACAGCGCCGCCAGTTCCTCCAGCAGCTCCTGCATCTCCCGCGACTTGGCGCCATCGTCCAGCGAGGCCGCCAGCTCGATCGGTTGCGTGATCCGCGCGAAATATCCCGTCAACTGGGTCTTTAGTGCAGCGTCCAACATAGGCGTGATTCCCGATTGTGTCTGGGCCGAATGCGCGTCAGCCGTGATGCAGGACCGCCGAGCCGGTTGCGGCTGAATGGCGGGTCCGGGTCCGTCGCCGCGCGCACGGGTGGCCGGGTTACGGCACAACCCTGCGCGCGGCGTTTGCGTCACAGCCCGGCTACGCCACCGGGCTGCTGTGCGAGTGCCGGTCGCGGATCAGATCTTGCCGATCAGGTCCAGCGACGGAGCCAGCGTCTTCTCGCCTTCCTGCCACTTGGCCGGGCAAACCTCACCGGGGTGCGCATGCACATACTGGGCGGCCTTGATCTTGCGCAGCAGTTCACCCGCATCGCGGCCGATGCCGCCGGCGGTGATCTCCACGACCTGGATCTTGCCGTTCGGGTCGATCACGAACGTGCCGCGATCCGCCACGCCGGCCGCTTCGATCAGAACGTCGAAGTTGCGGCTGATCGTATGCGTCGGATCGCCGATCATGGTGTATTCGATCTTGCTGATCGCCGGCGAGGTGTCGTGCCACGCCTTGTGGGCGAAGTGCGTGTCGGTCGAAACGCTGTAGATCTCCACGCCCAGGCGCTGGAAATCGCCGTAGTTGTTCTGCAAGTCTTCAAGTTCGGTGGGGCAGACGAACGTAAAGTCGGCCGGATAGAAGAACACTACCGACCACTGGCCCTTGAAGTTGGCCTCGGTGACATCGATGAACTTGCCGTTCTTGTAGGCGGTGGCCGTGAACGGTTTCACGTCGGTGTTGATCAGGGACATTAGATACTCCGTCTGTGTTGCCGGCCTGTGTATGCCAGCGGTGGCAGGGCGATAGTTAGGCGCGACCACTGAGCGATAAAAACGAAAAATAGCGATTTATCTAATCGTCTAATACGATTAAACTGGCCGTATGAAGCCAACTCCCACGCTCCGGCAGCTCCGTTACCTGATCGCCGTCGTCGATCGCTGCCATTTCGGCCACGCCGCCGAGGACTGCCTGGTCAGCCAATCCACCCTGAGCGCCGCGATCCAGGAACTCGAGGACCTGCTGGGCGCTCCCTTGCTCGAACGCACCCGCCGCTCGGTCGTGCCGACCGCCCTGGGGCGGGAGATTGCGCAGCGTGCCCGCAGCCTGCTGCGCCAAGCCGAGGATCTGGTCGATGTCGCCCAGGCAGCGCGCGACCCGGTCGCGGGACCGTTCCATCTCGGCGTCATCCCGACCATCGGCCCGTTCATGCTGCCGGGTGTAATGCCGGTTCTGCGCCAAGCCTTCCCCAACCTGAAACTCTACCTCCGCGAAGACCAGACCGCTCGGCTGCTGGACCAGCTCCAGGCCGGCACGCTGGACGCTGTGGTGATGGCGCTGCCCTATCCGCTGGACGACGCCGAGGCGATGGAGATCGCGCGGGACCCGTTCTGGGTCGTCTGCCCGCCCGGACATCAGCTTTGCGCCAACGGATCGGTCCGCCCCAGCGACATGGCGCTGGAGGATCTGCTGCTGCTGGAAGATGGGCACTGCCTGCGCGACCATGCGCTGGCCGCGTGTGAGTTGGAGGGCGCGCGCCGCAACGTCGCCTTCCAGGGCACCAGCCTGCACACGCTGACGCAGATGGTGGCGAACGGCCTGGGCGTGACCCTGCTGCCGCAAATGGCGCTGGACGCCGGCATCCTGCGCGGGCTGGACCTGTCCACCGTGCCGTTGGCAGGCGATGCCGCGTTCCGGCAGATCGGCTTGGTCTGGCGCCGCGGCGCGGGCCGCAAGGAAACCTGCCGGCGCGTCGGGGCGGTGCTGCGGGACGCGATGGCCCCGGCGGCGGAGCGCGACCCGGCGGCGGCGCGCCGCGACGTGTGACTGGGATATATCTCCACCCAGGCGGCGAAGCGGGATTACCGCCTGGAACAGGCCGGCCCGATCCGGAAAGCCGAGACAGAATCAGCGTCCGCGCCGGCCGCGCGCGGTGGGGCGGTCCATGCCGGCTTTCATAACCGCCTTCCCCTTCCTAACAAAAGTGCTAACCTCTCCAATGCGAGGGCGCGATCCAGATGCCCGCTTCGCACGGGCCCGCTTCCTGGCTGGCGCCTTCGAACAACGAAGGAGGCGCGGCCATGTCAGGAACAAACAACGGCAGAAACCCCCGCTCGGTGGCTCTGGTGGGCCCCTACGGCAGCGGCAAGTCGACGCTATTTGAGGCTCTGCTGGAAGCCGCCGGCAGCCCCGTCAAGCGCCCGGCCGACCCGCGCAACCGCCCCCCAACCACCGAGATCCGGCTTGGCCATGCCACCTACCTGAACGACGGCTGGTCCATACTGGACTGCCCCGGTTCCATCGAATTCGCCTTCCAGACCTGCTCCGCCCTGTCGATGGCCGACATCGCCATCGTCGTCTGTGAGCCGACCCCGGCCAAGGCCGCCATGGTCGGCCCGTTGCTGAAAACGCTGAAGGAGGAAGGCATTCCCCACATCGTCTTTATCAACAAGATCGACACCCTCGATGGCGGCCTGCCCGACACCCTCGCCGCGCTGCAAGCTCATGCCGCATCCCCGCTGGTGCTGCGCCACATGCCAATCCGGGAAGGCGAAACCGTCACCGGCTACGTCGATCTGGTCAGCGAACGCGCCTACCGCTACCGCAAGGGCCAGGCATCGGAACTGATGCAGATCCCGCCCGCCATGCTGGCCGAGGAACAGGAAGCCCTCGGCCGCCTGGTTGAAACCCTCGCCGACCATGACGACACGCTGCTCGAAAAGGTTTTGGACGATATCAAGCCGACGCCCGAGGAACTCTACCGTGACATGCGCAAGGATCTGCTCAACGGCGATGTCATCGAAGTCCTGGTCGGCGCCGCAGAGAACGCCAACGGCGTCCGCCGCCTGTGGAAGGCGCTGCGCCATGACGCCCCCGACCCGACCGACACCGCCGCCCGCAAGGCGATCGACCCTAACGGACCGCCGCTGGCGCAGGTCTTCCGCACCGCCTTCGCCGGCCATACCGGCAAGCTGTCCTTCGCCCGCGTCTGGAGCGGCGCGATCCAGGACGGCGCCCAACTCGGCGGCACCCGCCTGGGCGGCATCTACAAATGCGTCAGCGGTGAGATGACGAAAATACCGGAAGCCAGGCTGGGTGACGTCGTCGCCCTTGGCCGCCTGGACGGCGTCGCCACCGGGGCCGCGGTATCGCCGACCGGGACCCCGGACGCCCTGCCTTTCCCCGAGCCGCCGCCACCGGTCTATGCGCTGGCCATCGCCACGACCGACCGCAAGGACGACGTCAAGTTGTCCGGCGCCCTGCACAAGCTGGCGGAGGAGGACCCGTCGCTGTTCGTCACCCAGGATCAGCAGACCAGCGAAACCGTCCTGCACGGCCAGGGTGAGATGCACCTGCAAACCACGATCGAGCACCTGGCCCGCGACTATGGCCTGAAGCTCGCGACCCGCAAGCCGCAAGTCCCCTACAAGGAAACGATTCGCCGGCCGGTGCATGAACACGGCCGCCTGAAGCGCCAGACCGGCGGCCACGGTCAGTTCGCCGATGTAAAGATCGACGTTGCCCCGCGTCCACGCGGCGAGGGCTTCGAATTCATCGACAAGATCGTCGGCGGTGCCGTGCCGCGCAATTTCATCCCCGCGGTCGGCGAAGCCGCCGAGGAAGCCTGCCGCAAGGGGCCGTTCGGCTTCCCCGTGGTAGATATCTCCGTCACCCTGGTGGATGGCGGCTTCCACGCGGTGGACAGCTCCGACATGGCGTTCCGCACGGCGACGCAACTGGCGATGAAGGAAGCGCTGGCAAAAGCCGAGCCGGTGCTGCTGGAACCGGTCGATTATGTTACGATCTCCGTGCCTAACGATTATACCGCCCGCGCGCAACGCCTGCTGACCGGCCGCCGCGGCCAGATCCTTGGCTACGCCGAACGGCCGGGCTGGCCCGGGTGGGATGACGTCGAAGCGATGGTGCCGGAAGCCGAGATGCACGACCTGATCATCGAACTCCGCTCGCAGACGACGGGACTCGGGACGTATCGCAGGCGGTTCGACCATCTTGCCGAAACCCGCGCCGTCCCGGCCGGTGCCAACTGATTTCAATCGTCAGGCTTTCGTGATCCGACCAACGGTGGGTCATTGCGTTCTACAGGCATCTTCGTCCCGACCCGGCGCAAGGAGCTGCCCATGGACCCGATGACCCGCCGCATGATTCTTGCCGCCTCCGCCGCCGGCAGTGCGCTCGGCACCGTCAACGCGCTTGCCCAGGGCAGCGGCCAGGACGGTAACCGGGGCAATGTGCCACAACCGATCCGCGGCAACGAAGGTGCGAGGGACATGGGTCCGCGCAGCATCGACGTGGATCGGAACAATCCGGATATGTTGTCCCCGCCGGCTACCGATGTCGGTGATGTTCCTAACCTGAAATGGCCATTTGGACTTAGCCACAACCGGCTGTCCGCCGGCGGCTGGGCGCGGGAGACCACGATCCGCGAACTGCCGGTTTCCAAGGCGACGGCCGGCGTCAACATGCGCCTGACCCCGGGCTCGATCCGCGAACTGCACTGGCACAAGGAAGACGAATGGTCGCTGATGTTGAACGGCAACGCCCGCGTCACCTGCGTCGATGAAAGCGGCCGGAATTTTATTTCAGACGTGAAGCAGGGCGACCTATGGTACTTCCCGTCCGGCCTGCCGCACTCGATCCAGGGGCTCGACCAGGGCTGTGAGTTCCTGTTGGTGTTCGACAATGGTGCGTTCTCGGAAGACAGCACATTCCTGATCAGCCAGTGGATGGCGCATGTGCCGCCGGAGGTGCTGGCGAAGAATTTCGGCCAGCCGGAAAGCGCCTTCGCCAATATTCCCAGGAAGCAGCTTTATATCTTTGAAGCACCGGTCCCCGGCCCGCTTTCCGCCGACAGGGTGCAGGACCCGTACGGCCAGGCGCCGAACCCGTTTGTCTTCAAGATGATGGACATGCAGCCGGTCAAATGCCCCGGCGGCAGCGTGCGCGTCGTGGACAGCGCGGTGTTCAAGGCATCCGACAACATCGCCGCCGTCTATGTCGAGATCGAGCCCGGCGGTATGCGCGAGCTGCATTGGCACCCGCGCTCGGATGAGTGGCAGTACTACATCGCCGGCAAGGCGCGCATGACGGTGTTCGCATCGGGCGAGAATTCCCGCACCTTCGACTACCAGGCGGGCGATGTGGGCTATGTGCCGCAGACCATGGGTCACTACATCGAAAACACCGGCACCGAAACGGTGCGGTATCTGGAGATGTTCACCGGCCCACGCTACACCGATGTATCCCTGTCGCAATGGCTGGCTGTCATCCCGCCGGAGCTGGTGAAGAATCATCTGAAACTCAGCGACGACACCATCGCCAAGTTCAACAAGAAGAAGCTGGTCGTCGTCGGGTCCAATCCTGACCGCGGTCCAGGCAACCAGAAGCAACCCGGATGACGGGCGATCACTGACATGCCTACTGAAACCACCACTGGACAGGACCAGACCCCGCTGCCGCGGGGTCCCATCGGCAGATCCTGCATTCACCTGTGCTGCGACATGCAACGCATGTTCCATGACAGGACCGACTGGCACACCCCCTGGATGCCGCGCGTGCTGCCACGCACCCGGTCTCTCGCGGCGGCGCACCCCGACCAGACCATCTTCACCCGCTTCATCCCCGCGTCGCGCCCGGGCGAAGGCAGCGGCACGTGGCAACGCTACTACCAACGCTGGGAAAGCATGACAGCCGAACGGATGGGACCCGCGATGATCGATCTGGTGCCGGAACTGGCCACGTTCGTGCCCCCGGCGCAGGTGATCGACAAGCATGTCTACTCGCCCTGGATGGAGGGCAAACTGCACCCGCTTTTGCAGGATCGCGGCATCGATACGATTTTATAACGATCGCTACGGCGAGCAGGTCGAAACCGCGACGACCGCGCAGATTCTGGCGAACTGGCAGACCTAATTAGAGATTCTTATGGACCTATCAACAGTAAAGCGGCTTGTTTGAGCACAGGCGGACGAGGGCGATGAGGTGCACGCCGGTTAATGGGCTGGTATATCGCTCGTAGCTTTTGACCAGGCGACGGAAGCGGGTGTTCAGTGACCGCGAACGCCGCCAGACTACGGTTTCCAAACTGGACGCGGTTTGGACTGACATAGGTCAATGCGCTCGATCGTGCCGCAGATTTAAAATGCGCCGTACCCGCAGCAATGGAACGGGAACGCACACCTGCATGGAGGAAAGCAGACCATGTCCGTTGAGGAAGCCGGTACTCCGATAACCAGAGGGGAGCC
>DAICYU010000102.1 GCA_027311485.1 Acetobacteraceae bacterium | reverse complement strand
AGCGACGCCTCGCACGCCTCGCGCTCCTGCTCCATCGCGCGCAGGTCGATCCGCCGCTTGGCGCGCTCGTAAACCTCGGGCGCGATCTCGCTGAGGCGGGCAAGCTCGGCCGGAGTGAACTGCGCCAGCGGGTCGAGGCTGGTCATTTCAAATTCGGCCATCATCTCGGTCAGGCGGCGGGCGCCGGCGTCGTTGCAGGCGCACAGCGAGTAGATGTCGCCTTCCAGCTCCACCGGCAGGCGGGAACCGGCGCGGATGATGTCGAAGAAAGTTTCGTTCGGCCGGCCCTGATCGAAGCATTTCACGATCGGGATGTACATGCCTTCCTCGAACACCGACCGGCCTTCCGGCCCCATGCCGAGGCCGCCGATGTCGATGACATGCGCGGTGTTGGCGAACAGGCCCACAATGGCGCCGTTGTGGAAGGCGGGGGTGACGACAGTCAGGTCATGCAGGTGGCCGGTGCCAAGCCACGGATCGTTGGTGATGTAGTGGTCACCGGGCCGCATGGTGGCGGCGGGGAACTTCTTCAGGAAGTGACCGACCGATTCGGCCATCGAATTGACGTGGCCGGGTGTGCCGGTCACCGCCTGTGCCATCATGCGCCCGTGCAGGTCGAAAATGCCGGCGGACAGGTCGCCCGCTTCGCGCACCGTGGTGGAGAACGCGGTGCGGATCATGATCTGCGCCTGCTCCTCCACCACCGCGATCAGGCGGTTCCACATGATCTGGCGGTGGATCTGGGCAAGGGCATTCGGTTCGTGGGACATGGGTTCTGCGTCATCCCTAGCGTCGGAACGGGCAGAATAGCGCGTTGGTTTGAAAGCGCGAGTCTGGGACGCCCAGGTTGGCATGCCCAGGCTGGCGTCTCGGAGTTTAGCGTCCCGGGGGTGGCTCGCCTGCCAGTGCCGGCACACACGCTCCGGCACATCGGCACGCTATTGAATGCGCGGCGGCGCGCCGGCTGGGCCGGCACGTATCGCCGCGCATTGATCCTGTCGGGAACGCCGGTCTAGTCGTTCCGGTTCTGGCTGTAATTGGGTTGGGTGTTCCCGTTTACGCCGTTTCGCTCGTATGTGCCGCGCGGGCCGTTGTTGTCGGTGCCAGTGTAGCCACGATTTTCATTGCCGCTGTAATTTCGGTTTTCGGGCCCGTTATTGCGGCCGCTGTAGGCGCGGTTTCCGTTGTCGTATGGCTGGTTGCCGCCGTTGGTCGCATTCATCCGCGCTTCATCCTGCCGCCCGGCGCGGTAGCCGCGTTCATAGGCATCCCGCACCGCGCGATCCTGGCTCTGGTTGCCGGTCAGCAGGCCTTGCAGCATCTGTTGCGGGCTTGAGGTCTGCGCCAGCGCCGGGGTTGTCAGCAGCCCAGGCGCCAGCAGTCCAGGCGCGACCAGCCCGCCGGCCAGCGCCGCGATCATCATTGCTTTCATTCCAAACTCCTCCTGCGCGGGTAACGCCGGGGAGCCTGGATTGTGCCGTCACGATTGATCGACGTCAGGCACCCTTCGCCATGTCGATGTAGCCGAATGCATTGATGGTTGCGACCCAGCCGGGACTGACGAGGGTGGAGGTTTCATCCTCCTGAATGATCGCCGGTCCTGCGATCGTCACGCCGGGTGCGGCCATAGCGCGGGTGACGATCGCCCAGGCCGAGACTTCACCGGTGGTGGTGTCCCGCACCAGGCGCGTCGTGGTGGCTTGCGCGTCAGCGGCCGCGGCCTGATCCGTGGCGGGCGTTGCCGGCATGGCATCCGCGACGGTTGCCACGACCACGGCATAGCTCATGATCTCGACATCCGATCCGGGCACCGGACGATCGAAGAACCTGGCGTATTCCACGTCATAGGCGGCGCGGATCGCGCCGACATCGTCCGCGCGCAGCACCCGTGCCGGCAGCGGGACCGGGATTTCGTGCCCCTGTCCGACATAGCGCATATACGCGACGCGGGTTTCGGTCACCGGCGCGCCGAAGCTGCCTTTCTCGACTACCGCAAGGGCTTCGTCGCGCATCGACGTCAGCAGCGCGTTCACGGCGTCGACGTCGAAGCTGGAGAAGCGCTGGTACAGGCTGCGCACAACCTCATATCCCACCGGGGCGCGCAGGAAGCCGATGGCGCTGCCGACGCCGGCGCCCGAGGGGACCAGGATGCGCCGTATGCCGATCTTGTCCGCCACGCGGCAGGCATGCACCGGACCGCCGCCGCCGAAGGCGATCATGGTGCGGCCATCATAGGTCTTACCGGATTCGATTGCGTGTACCCGGGCGGCGTTGGCCATGTTCTCATCGACCATTTCGACCACGCCCAGCGCCGCCATGTCGGCGGTCAGGCCAAGCCGAGCACCGACGTCGGCGAGCAGGGCGTTGTGCGCGGCGGGGATGTCGAGCTGCATTGAACCGCCAGCGAAACGGACAGCATCGTAACGGCCAAGAATCAGATTGGCGTCGGTGACGGCCGGGTGCGTGCCACCACGGCCGTAGCACGCCGGGCCAGGATCGGCGCCGGCACTTTCGGGTCCGACGCCGATGCGGCCCATCAGGTCGACATGCGCCAGCGACCCGCCGCCGGCGCCGATTTCAACCATTTCGATGACTGGAATGCGCAGCGGCAGGCCGGAGCCCTTGCGGAAACGGCCGACACGCGCGACCTCAAACGTGCGGGCGGTTTGCGGCTTGTAGTCGTCGATCAGGCAGATTTTCGCCGTGGTGCCGCCCATGTCGAAGGACAGCACGTTGTCCAGCCCGCATTCGCGGGCGATATGGGCGGAAAAGATGGCGCCGCCGGCCGGGCCGCTTTCCACCAGGCGGATCGGGAAGCGGCAGGCGGTTTCAATCGTGGTCAGTCCGCCGCCGGACATCATCAGGAACAGCGGCGCGGTGGCCCCCAGCGCGTGCAGGTCGGCTTCCAGCCGGCGCAGGTAGCGCGCCATCATCGGCTGCACGTAGGCATTGGCGACGGTGGTGGAGAACCGTTCCCATTCGCGCATTTCGGGGGACACGTCGGCCGACAGCGACACCGGAATATCCGGCAGTTCCTGCTGCAGGACGGCCTGGATGCGCCGCTCATGCACCGGGTTGACGAAGGCGTGCAGCAGGCCGACGGCGATGCTTTCGACGTTTTCCTGTCGCAGCACCGGGATCAGCGCCCGCAGCGCGGCCTCGTCCAGCGGGCGCAGGACCTTGCCGGTATTGTCCAACCGTTCCGGCACCGGCAGGCGCAGATGGCGCGGCACCAGGGGCTCCGGCAGCACGATATTCAGGTCGTACTGATCGTAACGGCTTTCGTTGCCCATCGCGATCACGTCGCGGAAGCCTTCGGTGGTGATCAGCGCGGTGCGGGCGCCTTTACGCTCGATCACCGCATTGGTGGCCAGGGTGGTGCCGTGGATGATCAGTGCGATGTCCGACGGTGCGATACCGGCGGCCTGGGTGATGGTGCGCACACCGGCCATGACCCCTTGCTCCGGCGCGGCCGGGGTGGTCAGCACTTTCGCGGTGGTGCGCCTGCCATCCTGTTCCAGGGCAAGATCGGTGAACGTGCCGCCGATATCGACGGCAAGGCGGGCAGACTTCATTCAGTTCCTCGGATGACAGGCAAGCGATGCGGCGAACCCTGGTGCGATTTCGGCAGAATGTCTATATGCCCGCCATCGATGTGCCGGTCCGGTACGTGCCTGGCCGGTGCGTGCCTATCCGGTAGGTGCCGGTCCGGTATGGGCCTGTCGGTGGTGTTTCGGTTTTGCGCGTTCCGCCACCGTACCGATCCCGGGCGAAACCGGTTCCATCCCGCACCAATCCGGCGCGGGACCGATGTTGCCTGGCTCCGGCGGCTCGCGGTATGGGCCTCACGCCAGCATGAGGCCCATATCGGCGGATGACCGGCCGGGCATGACCACACCGATTGGCTGACCGCCCGGTATGATCACGCCAACTGACCGTTAACCTGGCATGAACACGTTTGCCGGCTCATCGTAGAATTCCCACGTACGGTCGAGGTGTCCGACCATCTCCTCGACCAGCGGCGCCGTGGCGCACAACTGCTCAAAATGCGCCTCGGTCAGGGCCAGGCCGGCGCGTTTGCAGGTCGCCGCGATTTCGTCCCGTCGACCCGGCGCGATGTCGGCCTGCGCAGGTGCGGGAACCGGGGGCAGGGGCAGCGGCGCCGCGCCCGGCGTCAGCACCGGTCGCCGTCCGCGCCAGGGCGTTGCGTCCTCATACGCCTTGGCCACGCGCATCACGGTGGCATCGGCGAAGGGGCGCCCGACGATCTGCATCGACAGCGGCAACCCATCCGCCGTGAAGCCGATGCATTGCACCAGCGCCGGGCCGCCGGTCACGTTGAACGGCGCGGTCAGGTTGTTGCGCTGCCAGAAGTTGATCGTCCGCCAGGCATCCAGCCGAGCGGCGGGGGCGGGGCCGGCGGTGACCAGCACATCGTAGCGATCGTACAGCGGCTGCATCTCGGCCATCATGCGTCGGCGCTGCCGGGCGGCCTGCATGTAATCGGCGCCGCCCATGAGCAGGGCGCCGAGTGCGCGACCGAGGAAGTCGGCGCCGAAGTCGGCGGCGCGGCGGCGCAGCACCGGTTCGTGCACCGCGTACAACTCGCTTTCCGCGCCGGTGATCTTGACGCAGTGATAGTCGGCGGCGGGGCGGATGCGGGTATCCTCGATCGTCGCGCCCAGGCCGCGCAGTACGCCATAGGCCTGCTCCAGCGCGGCCTTCTGCGCGTCGGGGGCGGGAACGTCGGTTTCATACAGATGCCGCAGCACGCCGATGCGCAGGCCATTGATGCCGCCGGCCAGTTCGGCGCGGTAGTCCGGCAGGGGCCGATTGGCGCTTGCCGGGTCCCGCGCGTCGTGGCCGGCGATGGCCTGAAGCATGATCGCGCAGTCCTCCACCGTCCAGGTCATCGGGCCGGCGTGGTCGTAGCTGAAGCTGTTGGTATAGACGCCGTAGCGGCTGACCAGGCCGTAGGTGGGCTTCAGGCCGACCAGTCCGCACAAGGCGGATGGGTTGCGGATCGACCCGCCGGTGTCCGAGCCCAATGCGCCGCCCACCATGCCGGCGGCGACGCTGGCGCCGGACCCGCTGGACGAACCGCCGGTTGCATGCTCCAGCTTCCAGGGATTGCGCGCCGGCGGCCATGGCAGGTCGAACGACGGGCCGCCATGGGCGAATTCATGCGTTGCCAGCTTGCCCAGCAGGATCGCACCGGATTCGTATAGCTTGGTCACCGTCGTGGCGTCGAAATTCGGCACGTAGTCCGCCCGGGTGCGGGAATGGCCGGTCGTGTGGATGCCGTCGGTGCAATAGATGTCCTTCAGGGCGAAGGGGATGCCGTGCATCGGCCCGCGATGCCGGCCGGCAACGATTTCCGCTTCGGCCGCCCGGGCCTGGGTGAGCGCCGTTTCGGCGGTGACGGTCAGGAAGGCATTCACCTGGCCATCGACGGCGTCGATCCGGTCCAGGTACGCCTGGGTCAGCTCGACGGGCGAAATCCGCCGCTGGGCGATCAGCCGAGCAGCATCGGCGATGGACAGGTCGTGCAACGTGGCGGGCAGGGGTAAGGCGGTATCGGGCATGCAAGTGTCTCCCTGAGATGAACTAGGTCAGGCGCTGCTTTGCCCGGTGCCTCCCCCGCGCGGTCGTTGCCGCATGTCGTCTTGGCGGTCGTCACCGCCTGTGGTCTTGGCGGTCGTCACCGGATGTCGTCTTGGCGGTCGTCACCGCGGGGCGTTACGGTTTCACCATCGTGCTCGTCCTGCAAGAGGGGCGGTCACGATCAAGTCGTCCCCAATGGGCAACCCATGGCGCTGTCCGGTATTAAAGCCTTTCAGGCAAACGAACCGAGGCGGCATTTTGCGGCGAGAAACCATTCTGTTGATCTGGATCGGCGGCTTTGTGCTGGCGGTGCTGCTGTACATCATCGGGCCGGACCGGTTCTTCGATTCGGTCATCGATACGCTGGACTCGATCGGCTTCAGCTTCCGGGAGTTTGTCGCCACCCTTGGCGCGCAGGCCTATGGCGTGATCCGGGCGGCGGCGATCGCCCTGTATGTGGTCTTCGCGGTGCTGGCGTTCCTGGCGGCGCAACGGCGGCATCGCGGGATCGGCGCGCTGGTGGGGGTGAGTGTGGTGTTCCTGCTGCTGGTATGGCGGCCGTATGCCGAGTTCCCGGCGCCGATCGGGCGCTGGTTCGCCGCGCTGGTGCTGGTTTTCGCCGGCGCCGCGGTGATGACGCAGCGGCTGCTGGCGCCGCCGCCGTTCCGGCAGGACGGCCCGCCGCCGTTCCCGCCCGGCCCGGGGCGACCGCTATGAGCGATATGCCGCGGGATAATGTCGGCGGAACGCCGCGCGATAACGCCAGCGGAACGCTGCGGGATAACGGCAGCGAGGCGCCGCGGGTCATTGTCACCGCCCGCGACGCGTCGCGCCCGCAGCAGGCCGCCAAGGGCGCGCTGGCGCTGCTGCTGACGCTGGCCGGGCTGTGGACGCTGCACAGTTACCTGCCGGCGCTGCTGTGGGCGGCGATCCTGGCGATCGCCGTGTGGCCGCTATATCAGCGCGCCATCCGCCGCTGGCCGCCCGGCAAGCACAACGTGCTGCTGCCGTCGCTGTTCACCATCATGCTGGCACTGGTGTTCATTCTGCCGCTGGTGCTTGTCGCCTTCCAGGCGGGGAAAGAGGTCCATAACCTCTATCAGACCATCGATCACGCCCGCACCGACGGCATTCCACCGCCACAATGGCTCGGCCGGCTGCCCTACGGCAGCCAGCAGGCGACGCATTGGTGGCAGGACAATCTGGCCAGCCCCGACTCGGCCTCGGCCTTGCTGAAGCGGGCGCAGCCGTCGCGGTTCGTCTCCACTGGGCGGGAACTGGGGGCCGACATCGCCCATCGCGCTGTGCTGTTCGTCTTTACGCTGCTGACCCTGTTCTTCCTGTTCAAAAAGGGGGACACAGTAAATCAGCAGCTGAAGCGCGCCAGCGCCCGCGCCTTCGGTCCGTCGGGGGAGCGGATCGGGCGGCAGATGATCGCATCCGTGCATGGCACGGTCGATGGCTTGGTGCTTGTCGGGCTGGGTGAGGGCGTGATCCTGGGCATCGGCTACGTGATAGCCGGCGTGCCGCATCCGACGCTGTTCGGCCTGTTCACCGCGATCGCCGCCATGGTGCCATTCGGGGCGCCGGTGGTGTTCGGGTTGGCCGCCCTGGTGCTGCTGACCCAGGGGGCGGTCGTCTGGGCGATCATCATCACCGTGCTGGGCTTCGTGGTGACCTTCGTCGCCGACCACTTCGTTCGCCCGACGCTGATCGGCAACGCGACGCGCCTGCCGTTCCTGTGGGTATTGCTGGGCATTCTGGGCGGGGTGGAGACGTGGGGCCTGCTCGGGCTGTTCCTGGGGCCGGCGATCATGGCCGCGCTGATGCTGCTATGGCGGGAATGGGCCGCTCGGCCGCTGGAACCAGCCCAGGGCTGACAGGACCCGAGCGAAACCCGACTGGCAACTGACCCGACTGGCAACTGACCCGATCGGGTCAGTCGCCGCCGGCCGAGCATGGCGGCTCATGCACTGCCGGTCAGGAGCGCGTAAGCGGCGGACGGCGTCTGGGCATGGAGCAAGCCCGCGACGACATCCGCATCGCGGAAACGCCGCGAAATCGCCGCGAGCGGCGCGAGGTGTGATGTGGTTTCCCCGGCCGGGATCAACAGCACGAAGATCAGCTGCACGGGCTTGCCGTCGATCGCGTCGAAGGCGACGGGCTTCGCCAGACGGACGAACAGGCCCAGAAACCGGTCGAGCCCTTCGATCCGCGCGTGCGGCAGCGCAAAGCCGTTGCCCAGCCCGGTGGAACCAAGCTGCTCACGGTCCAGCAGCGCGGCCTCGACCGCCGCGGCGCCCGACCCCGGGATGGACGTGTCGAACCGCTGGCCGAACCGCTTGGCCACTTCGGCGATCAGCTGCCGCTTGTCGCGCGCCCGCATGTCGAGGATCACCCGGTCCGGCGTCAGAAAATCTGCAATCTCCATGATCTAGACGTCCGGTTCGGCGACGCGCAGCCGGTAGCCGACGCCGGTTTCAGTCAGAATGTGCACGGGCCGCTCCGGGTCGCGCTCGATCTTCTGGCGCAGGGCGCGGATATAGATACGAAGGTATTGCACATCGGTGTCGGCACTCCACACCTGCCGCATGATCATCGTGTGAGTCAGGACCTTTCCGGCATGCTGCACCAGCAGGCGCAGCACCGCATATTCACGCGGGGAGAATTTGACCTCCTCGCCGCGCACCGTGACGATGCGGCGCACCAGGTCCACCGTCAGGTCGCCGCTGCGGAAAACCGGTGTCTCGCCCTCCTGCTGCAGGCGGTGGCGCTGGGCGGCACGGATGCGCGCCAGCAATTCGTCGATTCCGAACGGCTTGGTGACGTAGTCATCGGCGCCGCGGTCGAGCGCATCGACTTTCGCCGCCTCATCGTCGCGGCTGGACAGCACGATCACCGGCACCGCCGAACCGGCGGCGCGTATCCGGCTGATGACCTCGGTGCCGTCGATGTCGGGCAGGCCAAGGTCGAGCACGATCAGGTCGGCGCCCTGGCGGCGGGCGACATCGATCGCGGGCAGGCCATGTTCCAGGTCATGCACGACGTAGCCCTGGCTGGACAGGCCGGCGCGCAGAAATCGGCGGATCGCCGGCTCATCATCGACCACAAGCACCCGCAGCGGGCCGGCGCCGGTGGTCATGTCGGTCCTGCGGTCATGCTGGCCCCGCAGGCATGGTGTCCTCGTCCGGCATCTCGGCCTGGACAGGCACCGGCAGGGAAATCGTGATCATGGCGCCTTTTCCGTCCGGCCGGTTGCCGGCCCTGATGGTTCCGCCCATGGCTTCCACGAAGCCGCGGCAGATCGCAAGCCCCAGGCCGGTGCCGGGCCGCCGCCGGTCCGGGCCGCCGGCGCGATAGAACTTCTCGAACACCCGTTCGGCGTCCGCCTGCGGGATGCCTTCACCCTGATCGCTGATGCTCAACGTAACCGTATCTGCATCGCGACGCACCGTCACGGCAATCACTGACCCGGCGGGGGCGTGCTTGGCGGCGTTGTCCAGCACGTTGAACAACACCTGCTCAAACAGCACCATGTCGAGTGACACCAGCGGCAGCCCGGGCGGCAGGTCAACCACCACGCGATGGTCCGCCAGGATCCGCGTGGCACGGCGCAACGCAGCCCCGATCACATCGGACAGCTCGGCCAGGCTGGTGTTGGGCTTCAGCGCACCGGATTCCAACCGGGTCATGTCCAGCAGGTTGCCGATGAACCGGTTCAGCCGGTCGGCTTCCTCAATGATGGTGCCCAGCAGGCTTTCCTTGGTCGGCGCATCCAGCACCGCGGCCTGGGAGCGGAGGCTGGTGGCCGATCCCAGGATGGACGCCAGCGGCGTGCGCAGATCGTGGGAGATCGAGGTCAGCAGCGCCGAACGCAGCCGGTCGGTTTCGGCCTGCAGGCGCGCGTGGTGCAGGTCGCGGGCCAGGTTGACGCGCTCGACCGCCAGTGCCGCCTGGTCGGCCAGCGCGTCCAGCAGGCGCTGCTGGTCCGGCGTCAGGAGCGGGCCAGGTTCATCGCGGATGATGCCGACAACACCCACGCAGCCGCGGCCGGTGCGCAGCGGCTGGAACAGCCATTTGGCCCCCGGCAGCGTGTCGGAGCCGCGGCCGGCGATGTGGTTCCTCTCCCAGCTCCATTTCGCCGCGGCCAGGTCGGCCTCATCCAGCATGTCC
>DAICYU010000101.1 GCA_027311485.1 Acetobacteraceae bacterium | reverse complement strand
CGGCCAGCACCGTGACGGCGAGGAAGATCCCCGGGAAGAACACGTTGTGCGGGAAGGAGACGAACTGCGCGCGCCCTTCGGCCATGATGTTGCCCCAGGTCGGGATGTCGGGCGGCAGGCCGACGCCGAGGAAGGACAGGGTGGCTTCGGCGATGACGGCGAGGCCAAGGCCGAGCGTGCCGATCACCATGACGGGGCCGATGACGTTGGGCAGGACGTGCGACAGCATGATCCGCCAGGACGGCACGCCGATGATGCGGGCCGCCATGACGTAATCCTTGTTCCGCTCGACCAAGGTCGAGCCACGGACGGTGCGGGCGAAGTTGGGCCACAGGCTTATACCGATGGCGAACACGATGACATCGATCTGCAATGCCTGCCGCAGCGCGTGCGGCAGGGCCGCGCTGATCACGCCATCGACCAGCAGTGCGGTCAGGATTGACGGGAAGGTCAACTGAATATCGGCGATCCGCATTAGCATCGAATCGACCAGCCCGCCCGCGTAGCCTGACAGCAGGCCGATACCGACGCCGACGACGATGGCGAACAGCACCGACAGGAAGCCGACGGTCAGGCTGATCCGTAGCCCGAACATGATGGCGGACAGAACGTCGCGGCCCTGGTTATCGGTGCCCAGCGGATTGGACCAGTTGGCGTCGGACGCGCCGACCGGCGGCTTGAAGCTGTCCAGCAGCGACAGTGACGCCACGTCCATCGGGTCGTGCGGCGCGATCCAGGGGGCGAGCGCGGCGCCTCCGATCAGCAACAGCGCAATGAATGCAGCCGCCACGGCCATCGGCGACCGCCGGAAGCTGTAGGCCACGTCGCTGTCCCATGCGCGGGCGAGGCTGTCCCATGCGCGGGCAAGGCCGCCTTCCATCACCGGCGCACCCGCAGCCGTGGATCGACGGCGTAATAAAGCAGGTCGACAGCCAGGTTGATGCTGACGAAAACCAGCGCGATCAGCAGCAGATACGCCGACAAGACCGGGATATCCGCCGATGTCACCGACTGAACGAGCAGCAGCCCCATGCCCGGCCATTGGAACACCGTTTCGGTCACCAGGCTGAAGGCGACGATGCCGCCGAACTGCAGGCCGATGATGGTGATCACCGGCACCAGCGTGTTCTTCAGCGCATGGCTGAAATGGATGCTCCGGTTGGTCAGGCCGCGGGCGCGGGCAAATCTGATATAGTCCGTCCGCAGCACCTCCAGCATTTCGGCCCGCACCAGACGCATGATCAGCGTCATCTGAAACAGGCCGAGTGTGATGGACGGCAGGATCAGGCAGCGAATGCCGGCCCATGACGTCAGCCCCGTCGTCCACCACCCTCCAACATGCACCACCGGCCCGCGCCCGAAGCTCGGCAGCCAGTTAAGCCAGACCGAGAATACCAGGATCAGCAGGATGCCCAGCAGAAAGGTCGGCAGCGACACGCCGACCAGGCTGACCGTCATGAACAGCCGCGACAGGGTGCTGTTGCGGTGAATCCCGGTATAGACCCCCATCGGCACCCCGACGGCGAAGGCCAGCACCGACGCGGTCACCGCCAGTTCCAGCGTCGCTGGCAGCCGTTCCGCGATCAGTGTGGAGACGGGTTGCGCCAGCCGGTAGCTGATGCCGAAATTGCCGTGCAGCGCGGCCCACAAAAAGCGGCCGTATTGCATGAGGAACGGCTGATCGAGGCCGAGTTGATGCACCAGTTCCAGACGCTGTGCCTCGGTATGGTCCTGGCCCAGCAGGATGCTCACCGGGTCGCCCACGTAGGCGAACAGGGCGAAGGCGATGAAGCCCACGACAAGCAGCACGGGAATGGCCTGGAGCAGGCGGGAGCCGATGAATGCGAACATGCCCGGCGAAATAAGACGGATCGGCATCGTCTTGCCAAGGGGTCAATGCACGTGAAACGTGCGGCGAAGAGCGCAAATCGCCGCCTGCGACGTGTGGAAACGACTGCGCCAGGGTGCGCCAGTGGCGTCGCCGGTCGCCCGGGCGGCCGGTCAAGCCCAAGTGCAGACCACCGGCCACAGACGGCTACTTGGCCTGATTGAAATGTTGCGGGTATTCGACAAGCTGTAGCCCATATCCAGTCATTGAGGCCTTTATCTGTAAACCCATTGTCGCAGGATAATATTCAGCAACCGCGTTACCGGGCGGCGCGCAGCAAGCGGTGAGGAAGCTACGGTATCGTGAATAGACAATCCTGTTCCTTACAGGACCTTCAGTGTGCAGACACGTTGCGACAGCAGACAGCTGGGCTCCGGTCCTTGTTTTGTATAAAGGATGAATTTTCATGGCGAGCTATAGTTGGGCATCACCGATCAGCGGCGATTGGATATCGGCGGCAAACTGGTCCCCCGCTGCAGTGCCGAATGATCCGACCGCCAACGTTACAATCGATAACCCGACGCTCGCGCCCTATATGGTTTCGATCGGCACCGGGGAGTTCTGGACAGTCAATTCGTTGACGATGAACAATGTCAACGACCTGGCGGGATCAAATCGTGTACCCTACACCGCGGCGGCGCTGGACATCAACGGGACGCTGAATTTCGGCGCCGGTTCGGCCGGCACGCTGGGCGGTTCGCTGCAGACGTTGCTGTTCATGAACAATGGCACGATCCTCAATCCCGGCACAATCAATGCGTTCGTCCAGGGGACGGGCAATGTGCTGCTGACCGGCACAAACGGCCTGTATATCACCAACTGGCTGCAGGCGGCGGGCGGCGTCGTCACGATCGATACGAAGTCGATTGCCGAAATGACCGGCAACACATTGTTCGATGGGATCTTCGAGGCGCAGGGCCTGGGCGGTGTCGTCAACCTGGGCGGGCCACGGCAGAACCTGATCGTCAATATCGCCACCATTGAAGGGCCGCCCACCATCCCGAACGGCTGGACCGAGCTCATTCTGAACGGGACGCTGACGGAAATCGGCGAATGGAACGGCACCGGATATGTCGGTATTGAATCGACGCTGACAGAGATCGGTGCCCGCGGCACCGTCGATGTGCTGAACGGCCGCAATTACATCACCCCTCATACCCTGACGATCCAGCCGACCGGGTTGCTTAACCTCAGCGCCGGAACCGTCACCACCGGCGGCATCGACATCAACGGCGGCACCGTGCAGGGCGCCGGTAACATCAACAGCGGCGTCATCAACAACGGCACGCTGCGGGCGCTGGACGGCACATTGACCGTCGGCACCGGCGGTCTTGTCGGCACCGGCCTGGTTTCCTTCGACTATGACCAGAAGTTCGGCACCGTGTCGGCGACGGGCGCGGTCATGGAAGTGCACGGCGTCGGGCCCGGCCAGACCTTCGTGATGAACGGCGATGACACGCTGGTCATCGATACGCCGGTGTCATTCGCCGGCACGATTGATGCGAAGGTGGGTGACAAGATCCTGCTGGGCGGTGTCGGCGCGAGCAGCGCCACCTTGTCAGGTGACACGCTGAACCTGCAGAATGCCGCCGGCCAGACCGTCTATGCCCTGCATATGGGCGGCAACTATACGGGTGACAGCTTCGCGCTCACGCCGCTGGGCGGCGGTACCAGCTCCGAGATCCAGGTGAAGGGGCCGCTGGCCAGTCTTGCGGGCGGAACTTCGGCCACCAGCGACACTGCCGCGATCACCCCGGCCTCCCTGACCGCCGCGAGCACATCCAGCGTGTTCACCAACACGGCGTCCGTCACGCCCGCGGGGCCAGGCTCGGACACTCAGCTGGATGCCAACACGACGTCCAGCTTTGTGATCGCGGCCAGCGGGGACCAGACCTTCGTCATGGATGTGCGGAACCCGACTGTCAGCACATTTTCGACGATCGCCAATTTCCATTCCGGCGACACCGTGAAAATCCTGGGACTTTCGCTGTCTGATTTTACCGTCAACCTGTACAACGATGTTGGGGCGCCCGGATATACCGGCCTCGCCTTCGCGTTGAGTTCGCCGGGCCACCCGACGGTCAACCTCGTGCTGTCGGGCTATTCCACGGCAGACCTGACCAACGGGCGCCTGAGCCAGGCCTTCGGCACGGTGACGGACCCGTCAGCTACGCCATACCTGACCATTCACGCCACCTGACCGGGGTTTAATTATCCTGGGCCGACCGGCCATGATCGCCGATGTTGCGGCATCGGCGATCGCCTTCCGGTCAGGTCGCGACCGCACCCGCCTCGGCCGCCAGCCAGTCACGGAACTGCCGCACCGCGCGCAGGCGCAGGCGGTCGGGCAGGGCGACGATCCAGTGCCCCTCGGCAGCCGTAACCGGCGGGTCCGGTGCGATCTCGGCCAGCAATCCATCAGCCAATAGGCCGGCGACAAGATTGCGGTCGACGACCGCGGCGCCCATGCCGGCCATGGCGGCCTGCACCGCCAGGGCGCGTGTTTCCAGCGTCAGCGTTACCGGATGGTTCGCCCAGCCAAGCGCGCCGCCAACCAGCGGCCAGTCGTCGGGGCGGGAGCGTGCCGCCAGCCGGGGCAGGTCCTCGGCCTGTTCCGGGGTGCGCAACAGCCTGGGATTGGTCACCACCACCGGCTGGTCGCGGAACAGCAGCAATGCCTCCAGCCCGCGCCAGTCGCCGCGGCCCCAGCGTATGGCGCAGTCGAATGGTTCGGCCGCCAGATCGACCGGCCGCGTGCCTGTGCTCAGCAGCAGGCGGATATCGGGATGGCGCACCTGGAAGCCGCCCAGGCGGGGCACCAGCCAAAGCGTGAGAAAGCTGGAGAGCGCGGACACGCGAACGTCGCCGGCCTGATGCCGCACATCCTGCACGGCGGCGGTGATGGCATCGAAGGCAGCGATCAGTCGGTTGCCGAAACGCTCACCCGTTTCGGTCAGCCGCGGATGCGGGCCACCCGCCACGGTCAGATCAAGTCCCAGCGCTTGCTCGAGGTCGCGCAGCAGGTGGGAAATCGCGGATGGCGTGACATTCAGCGTGCGCGCGGCCGCAGCCAGACTGCCGGCGCGGGTGGTTTCGGCAAACGCGCGAAGCGCGCGGAGGGATGGCACGGACATGAGGAATTCTCATGTTAAGGGATCGTCTTTTCACTAACGGATGCGGCGATTTCGCGCCAGGATCGGCGTTACTCAGGGGCCATCATCCACGGACGCACACGATGCTGAAACCGCATCTCGACCAGCTTGCCGCGTATAACCGCTGGGCCAACCGCCGCATCTACACCGACGCCGCATCCTTGCCCGACGCCGCCCGGAAACGACCGCTCGGGTTGTTCTTCGGCAGCGTGCACGGGACGCTGAACCACCTGCTGGTGACAGACTACATATGGATGCGGCGATTCACCGGGGATGGACCGCAACCCGAACGGCTGAACCAGATCCTGCATGAGGATTTCGACGAACTCCGCGCGGCGCGGGAGCGGTTGGATGAGCGTATTCTTGCTTTCGTCACCGGTCTGGCGACCGCCGATTACGAGCGGATGCTGGACTATAAAAACTCCACCGGCAAAACATTCCGCCAAAGCCTGGCATCGGCGCTGACGCATCTGTTCAACCATCAGGCGCACCACCGGGGGCAGGTGAATGCCGGGCTGACGATCCTGGGCATCCATGAACCTGCGTCACTGGACCTGTTGGTTCTGCAACGCGCCAGCGGCTGAACCGGCGCTGGCCAAGGCCTGCAGACCCTGTGCACAGCAGGCCGCCCTCTTGCCTTTCCGTGCTCCCCTGGGCAACTTCGCCCTAACAACCGTCCGTCCGAGATCGAAAGCGAGGGGATGCCGTGAACGATACAGCGATCGTTACCGACTCAGTGAAACGCTTCAAGTGGGTGGGCACGCGGCCAATCCGTCCCGATGGCGTGCCCAAGGTCACCGGCCGGGCGCTGTACGGCGCCGACCTGAAGCTGCCGGGGATGCTGTTCGGTAAGGTCCTCCGCTCCCCGCACGCGCACGCGCGGATTCGGTCAATCGACACCTCGGCGGCCGAGGCGCTGCCAGGCGTGAAGGCAGTGGTCACGTCCCGTGACTTCCCCGAGCAGAAATTCGACTATATCGGGCCGGAACGCGTGGCGGTGAATTTCTGGCACGTGACCCGCAACATCATGGCGCGGGAGAAGGTGCTGTATGAAGGCCATGCCGTTGCCGCCGTGGCGGCGACAAGCGCCAGCATCGCCGAGGAAGCCGCCCGCCTGATCAAGGTGGACTACGAAGTGCTGCCGCACGTCATCGACGTTGATGAAGCGATGGCCGAGGAAGCCCCCTTGCTGTTCGAGGACATGATCACGCGCGGGGTCGAACCGGCGCCGAGCAAGCCGTCGAATATCTCGAAGCGGTTGGAATTTGCGATCGGTGATGTGGACGCCGGCTTCCAGCAGGCCGACGTGATCATAGAAAAGACGTTCAAGACCGCCGCCGTCCACCAGGCCTATATCGAGCCGCACGCGTGCGTGGCCAAATATGAGGCGGACGGCCAGTGTGAGGTTTGGTCCTCCAGCCAGGGCCACTTCGCCATGCGCGCCCTCACCGCCCAGATCATCGGCGCCAGGCTCGGCGATCTGCGCGTGACCCCGGCCGAGATCGGCGGCGGTTTCGGCGGCAAGACGGTGACGTACCTGGAGCCGGTCGCGGCGACGCTGTCGAAGAAGTCCGGGCTGCCGGTGCGTCTGCAGATGTCGCGGGAGGACGTGTTCCGCGCCTCCGGCCCGACCTCGGGCGCGTCAATGTGGGTCAAGATCGGCGTCAAGAAGGACGGCACGATCGTCGCCGCGGATGGCGTGTTCAAGTTCCAGGCGGGGGCCTTCCCGGGATCGCCGGTGATGAACGGCTGCCTGTGCGCCTATGCGCCGTACGAGATCCCGAACCAGCGTGCCGTCGGCTACGATGTCGTGTCGAATCGGCCCAAGGCGGCGGCATATCGCGCGCCCGGCTCGCCGATTTCCGCCTTCGCGGTGGAAAGCGTGCTGGACATGTGCGCGCATGAAATCGGCATGGACCCGCTGGAACTGCGGTTGAAGAACGCCTGCCATATCGGCACGCCGACGATCGCCGGGCCGAAGCATGCCCATGCCGGTTACGCCGAGACGGTGCAGGCGCTGATGAACCATCCCGGCTACAAGGTGAAGCTGGGTCCGAACCAGGGCAGGGGCGTCGCCTCGGGCTATTGGTTCAATGGCGGCGGTGAATCCAGCGCGACGCTGCAACTGAACGCCGACGGCACGGTGCTGATCGCCACCGGCAGCCCGGACATCGGCGGTTCGCGCGCATCGATGGCGATCATGGCAGCCGAGACGCTGGGCATCGACTACAACCAGGTGCGGGCGATCGTCGCGGACACGGCGTCGGTCGGCTATACCCATGTGACCGGCGGTTCGCGCGTGACGTTTGCCACCGGCATGGCAGTGGTGAATGCGACCAAGAGCGCGATCAAGGAACTCTGCGCCCGGGCGGCGCTGATCTGGGGCGTCGAGGCCGACGCCGTGGTGTGGGAGGATGGGTTCGCCAAGCCGGCTTCGTCGAATGTCGGTGACTTCAAGCCGCTGTCGCTGAAGGAACTCGCGGCCAAGGCGGCGGCGACGGGCGGGCCGATCACCACATCCGCGGGCGTCAACGCGGGCGGGCAGGCGCCGGGGTTCTCCACCCAGTTCTGCGACGTCGAGGTCGATCCCGAAACCGGGAAAGTGACGATCCTGCGCTTCGTGGCCGCGCAGGATGTCGGCAGAGCCATCCATCCCAGCTATGTCGAGGGGCAGATCCAGGGCGGCGTGGTGCAGGGCATCGGCTGGGCGCTGAATGAGGAATACATCTACAACTCCAAGGGCCAGCTCGATAACCCCGGCTTCCTGGACTACCGCTGCCCGGTCGCATCCGACCTGCCGATGATCGAGCCGATCCTGGTGGAGGTGCCCAACCCTGCGCATCCGTATGGCGCCAAGGGGGTGGGCGAGGTGAACATCTGCCCGCCAATGGCGGCGATCGCCAATGCAATCGCGGCGGCCACCGGCCTTCGGATGACGGAGCTGCCGATGTCGCCGCCGAAAGTTCTGGCGGCACTGTCGCAGGGCTGACCAGCCGTGGCACGGATCGTCTTCACCTCGGGTTTCGCACGCCGCTACACGCAAGGCGTGCGGGAATTCGAGGTGGAGGCGAAGAACCTGCGCGGTGTGTTGAAGGCGATGGACGAAATGTTCCCCGGGCTGGGGGAACATTTGGAGGAAGAAACTACCGTCGCCATCAACGGTGAACTGCATGAGACGGGCTACTTCCAGGCGGTGCCACCCGGGGCCGAGGTTTTCTTTATTCCGAAAATCGAAGGCGGCTAACCGACCACGCGCCTGAGGCTGAAACCTCCGGGGCATTCCCGGAGGCTCGCCGTCAAACCAGGCGATAGGGCCGCGCTTCTAACTCCGATGGCCATCGGACTCGGCTGGCCATCAACCCTGGCCGAACATCGACCCTGACTGGCCATCAACCCTGACTGACCATCAACCTTGACTGGTCCGGCGACGGTGCGGGCACTGTCGCCGGTTCAACCTGCAGCTTGGAGGGCCTAAACGGCCCGGTTCGCCCGCGCGACGACTGCCTCGAACAGCACCTGGCAACCGGCCTCGGCTTCCTCGGGCTTGATGCTCTCCGCCTCATTATGGGACAGCCCGTCCTTGCACGGGGTGAAGATCATTGCCGTCGGCACGTGGCGCGCCACGTACACCGCGTCATGCCCGGCGCCGGAAACAATCTCCCGCGCGCTGTAGCCCAGCTTCGCCGCACCCTGCCGCACCAGATCGACGCAGGACGGGTCGAACGGCTGCGCTGGGATGCGGAACAGGGTGGTCAATTCCAGCTTCACGCCGCAGGCCGCGGCAATCGCCTGCGCGGCCGGCTGGAATTCGGCATCCAGTCGGTCGATCTCGGTTTCCAAGGGATGTCGGAACTCGGCCGAGAACCGTACCTCGCCCGGGATCACGTTGCGGCTGTTCGGTGAGACCAGCAATTGTCCCACGGTGCCGCGCCCGTCCTCACCGCGGGCGCGCATCATGCGGTCCACCAGATCGATGATCCGCGCGGCGCAGACCAGCGCGTCCTTCCGTGTGGAGGGTGGGGTGGTGCCGGCATGGCTGTCCTGGCCGATCGTTACCGTGTCGTACCAGACCTGCGCCTGCGCGCCGGTGACGATGCCGATCTGCTTTTCCTCGCGCTCCAGGATCGGACCCTGTTCGATATGCAGCTCAAAATACGCATCCGCCTTGAACGGCTTGGCGGGTTCGGCGCCGCGATAGCCGATCTGGTCGAGTGCTGAACCAACTGTCACGCCTTCCGTGTCGGCCAGCCCGTAGGCGTAGTCCTGCGTGAAGATGCCGGCCCACACGCCGCTGCCCATCAGGCTGTGGCCGAAGCGGCTGCCTTCCTCATCGGTCCAGTTGATCAGCTCCACCGGCGCTTCGGTGGTGATGCCCAGGTCGTGCAGGCTGCGCATCACTTCCAGGCCGGCCAGCACGCCCAGTGCGCCATCGAATTTGCCGCCCGACGGCTGGCTGTCCAGATGGCTGCCCATCAGCACCGGGGCACGGTTCGGATCGCGCCCGGGCCGGCGGGCGAACATGTTGCCGATCGCATCCACGCGGACCGTCAGGCCCAGCGCCTCGCATTCGGTGCGAAAGCGGTCGCGGGCGCGCTTGTCCACATCGCTCAGGGTCAGGCGGCGCACGCCGCCCTTGGGGGTGGCACCGATCTCCGCGAACCCCATCAGGGTGTCCCAGAGACGTTTTCCGTCGATACGTTGATTCGTGTGTGACATGTGGGCATCTTGCCGAGCGTCGCGTATCTCGCAAGC
>DAICYU010000100.1:6060-9793 GCA_027311485.1 Acetobacteraceae bacterium | reverse complement strand
TCCGATCAGCCAAGATGCACTGCATGTGATCGATGATGTCGTCTATCACGAATACGGTGTGCCGGCGACGAAAGAGGAATGCGACGCGCTGGGTCAAAGCTGCGCGACGGGCAGCTGCGTCGTGCTGTTGAACCATGGATTGCTGACGCTGGGGGAAACCATCCATGGCGCGATGATGCGCCTTTACATGCTGGAACGGGCCTGTGAGCTGGAACTGATCGCCCGCCAACTGGATGAGCCGCCTGTGATGATCGATGACTACGTGCAGCGAAAGGCAGCTGAACGCATGAAACGCGTGCGCCCCACCCAGGAATACGGCCTGGCCGAGTGGAAGGGGCTGGTGCGCACCGTTGAACGCAAGGGTGCCGACTTCCGCCGCTGACACAGGCCGCCGCTGGTGCCGTAATGTGGTAGTCGGGTTAAAACTGCCACATTCCGTCACGGAATGGCATTGAGATCCGTTCCGGAAACTGGCAAACCACGCCTAATGTGCAGTGGGCGGAGCCGTGGCGGACTTGATTGATCTCTCTGTGCCCACGGCGGGGTCCTGTTGCGTGCCTGCCGACCGGGTCCGTTGACCCCGGCTTATGGCGCTTGCCCCCCTCGTCCGCAGCAGGCTGAAAAACCCGGTTACGGCCGCCCTCTACCAAAGTCTGATCGCTTCTCTGCAGCAGTTATCGATATGGTATGACCTGTGCCGGGCCGGATGGTCCAGGACCGTCCCACCGCCTGTGCGCCATGTCCGCCACACCGCCGCTGACAAGCCGCTGGATCGTATCGCGATCTTTGTCATCTATGCTGAGGTGCTCGATGCCAATCACCGGCGCACCCTGACCGCGCTGCATGGCGCCGGGTATGCCGTTGCCCTGGTCAACAACAAGTCCTTTCGGAACCCGGAGTCGCTTCCGCAAGAAGCAGCGTTCGTCATCGAAAGCCATAACGTTGGCCGTGATATTGGCGCCTATATCCGTGCGGTGCGCTCGCTTCAGGCATCCGGCGCCCTGCTGGAGCGGACGCGGATCCTGTTTCTGAACGACTCGGTCGTTTATCTGCCAGGAATGGACGCGGTGTTTGCGACGATGGCCGCCGCCCCGGAAGACTGGATTGGCACGACGGAAAGCCGGCAGGGCGGCCACTACCTGAATTCCTGGTGCTTTCAGCTATCGGCAGCCGTGGTGCGTGGCGATGCGTTCGCACGCTGGGCTGGCCGCTTCGCCTTCCTGGCCAACCGTGTGTATTTAATCCGCGCGGGTGAGATCCGGCTAACGCGCATGCTGCTGGCCGCCGGTGTGCGCCCGAGGGTGCTGTTCGGCAGCGACTTCTGGGCGGGGCTCTGTGACCAGATTGCCCGGTCCGACCATGTGGTTGCCCGGATCATCCCGCGTAACCTCGGTGAACTTTACCCGAAGCGTGAGCATGCCGAACGATTTCTGCATAAGGCGAACCAGACGCACTTGTTCACATTTCCCGGGGTCGCCTTTGGGGTCTTTCCCTTCGTGAAGAAGGACCTGTATTACCGCGACGTGTTCAGCCAAGAGCACGTTGAGTTGCTTTGTGCCGAAATTGCCACCCATCATGGACAGAAGATCGCAACGGAATGCCGCCAGAGCCTCCTCGGTCGTGGGGATGGTGGGGCATTGAGCGGTTGGGCCGGCCTTCGATGGCGCCTTGGGATCGACTGATGTCGATCGGCGCAATCACGGGGTCTGTGCAGGGTATGGTCCGTTGAATGACGATTTGATCCTGTCGGATCTTCAGCATGGCGATGCCGGCATTCGTCGCCTCGCCCACGGGTATGCGACATCGGGCACATGGCGCCGGCTGTTGCAGCGCGGAGCGATGGTCGCGCGGGAAGTCGCCTCCGCCCTGCCGCGGGATGCCGTGCGCGCGGTCACGCGCCCGGGCAGCAACCTGACGCGCATGGAACTGGGCAGCAACCCGTGCGACGGCGCCACCAGCGTCGCCCTTTACGTACATTACGCGCCGGACGGCCGGATCAGCGAGATGGTCCGTTGCCAAGTGCGACTGCTGCGGGACTGCGGCTTCGCGGTGGCATTCATCACGATGGCGCCGCACGTGCCGGACGACGATTGGGCCGCCATGCGGCCACTATGCGCGCTGATCGTTCAGCGGCTTAACTTCGGGCTGGATTTCGGCGCCTGGCGCGACCTTGTCCCGGAAGTCCGGCGACGGTGGCCGCAGCTTCAGGAACTGATGCTGGCCAATGACAGCGTCATGGGCCCCGTCTATCCGCTTGGGCCCGTGATTGATGCCCTGCGCTCAGGCGGGACAGGCCTTTTCGGCCTGACCGAAAGTTTGCAGGGCGGTCCGCATCTGCAAAGCTACATGCTGCTGGCCCGCGGTCCGGCTGCCGTGTCCGACCTGCTAAGCTTCCTGGAACGGCTGTTTGTCACCCACTCAAAGTGGCTGCTGGTTCAGTTCAGTGAAATCCGCCTGGCACGCTGGATGCGACGCCGTGGCCATCGCGTAGCGGCATTGTTCGGGTACGACCGCGTCGTCCAAGCTGTGCTGACGGACAGCGCAGAGCGGCGGCGTCTGGCCCGGTCGCATGCCAAGCTGCAGGACCTGGACCAGATGCCGGATGCCCAGGCCAAGGCCTTGCTGCAGGCGTGGCCGCTGAACCCCACTCAACATCTTTGGCATGTTCTGGTGACCCGCTTTCACGCGCCCTTTGTGAAGACCGAACTGGTGCGCCGCAATCCGGGCCGCCTGCCTGGTGTGACGGAGTGGCCGGCCGTGGTGCCGTCGGATGCGCCATGCCCGCTGCCGGTGTTGCGGGCGCATCTGGCAGCGATGGGTCGTTAGGCTGTCGGGGATGCAACGGCCGGACCGCTGAATGACGTCCGGCCGTTGGTGTGTTCTTGATTTCGCGTGTGGCTGCCCCACCAACCGCACGCGCCTACGGGTCGGCGCAAGCGCCGCCTAGTATTACACCGCCTGCTTTGCCAGCAGACCCTGCGCCACCAGCGCCTCGGCGATCTGCACCGCGTTCAGTGCCGCGCCCTTGCGCAGGTTGTCGGACACGCACCAGAAGGACAGGCCATGTTGAACCGTCGGGTCCTTGCGGATCCGGCTGACGAACACCGCGTCTTCACCCTGGGCTTCCAGCTGCGTGACATAGCCGCCATCCTCTCGGACGTCGACCACCTCGATGCCCGGGGCCTCACGCAGGATGGCGCGGGCCTCACCTGCGGTCACCGGGTTTTCAAATTCGACGTTCACCGCTTCGCCATGGCTGATGAACACCGGAACCCGGACGCAGGTGGCATGGACTGCGATGGCAGGATCGAGAATCTTCTTTGTCTCGACGGTCATCTTCCACTCTTCCTTAGTGGCGCCGTCATCCATGAACTTGTCGATGTGCGGAATGCAGTTGAAGGCGATTTCCTTGGTGAACTGCTCCGGCGGGCTGAGTTCGTGCACGAAGGATGACTTCGTGTGATTGAACAGCTCATCCATCGCTTCCTTGCCGGCGCCGGAGACCGACTGATAGGTCGCCACAACGACGCGCTTGATCTTGAACTCATCGTGCAGCGGCTTCAGCGCAACCACCATCTGGATGGTGGAGCAGTTCGGGTTGGCGATGATCCCGCGCTTCCTGAATTGCCGCAGCGCCTGCGGGTTCACCTCCGGCACGACCAGCGTGGCGGTGAACCTGGCCTCTGGCGCGACGGCCGACGCCATCGTCGCCACCATCAACGCCACGCTCAGC
>DAICYU010000100.1:0-6050 GCA_027311485.1 Acetobacteraceae bacterium | reverse complement strand
CGCGCGCGGCGCATGGATCGCCGAGACGGATGCGCCGGGGCTGAACAGGCCGATATCCCAGCCGGTGAAGTCGAAGGTGTCCAGGTTCCGGACCTTGAGCACCTGTTTTTCGCCAAAGGAGACTTCCGCGCCGGTCGACCGGCCGGACGCGAGCGCAGCAACTTCCGACACCGGAAAGTTCCGCTCCGCCAGGGTTTTCAGCATCTCGCGTCCGACTGCCCCGGTGGCGCCGACAACCGCGACCCTGTAAGCCATGTTCATCTCCTGTCTGTCACGCAGCACCGGCCGCGCAAGCGCGCACCGTTAGCCGCAGTGGCGTGAAAGGGCAAGAAATAGGCGGCTCGGCTCCTCCGCTTGCATGAAAAAGCAGGCGCCGAGCCATGCGCAGGCGCCGAGCCATGCATGGTACGCGGTGGCTGAGGCGGCGGGATGCGGACGCATCGGGGCGGGCTTCTTATCCGCTTGTCTGCCGTTTCTTGACCCGTCTGGACCACGGACGTCCGCTGGTTTAGTTGCGGCCGGGAGACACGGAGGATCGCTCATGCGCGAAATCGGGCATTTTATCGGCGGCAAGCACGTCGCCGGCACCAGCGGAAAGTTCGGCGATGTATTCAATCCGGCCTCCGGCGACGTCACCGGCAAGGTCGCGATGGCCGATGCGTCAGAAGTCGAGAAGGCTGTGGCCGCGGCGTCCGCCGTGTGGCCGGCTTGGGCCAACACCCCGCCGCTGCGGCGCGCCCGCGTCATGTTCAAGCTGAAGGAACTGCTGGAGCGTAACCGCCAGGAGCTGTCGGCCATCGTCACGGCAGAGCACGGCAAAGTGCTGTCCGATGCCGACGGTGAAGTCCAGCGCGGCCTGGAAGTGGTGGAATTCGCCTGCGGCATTCCGCATCTGCTGAAGGGTGAGTATACCGATCAGGTTGGCACCGGCATCGACGCTTGGTCGATCCGTCAACCGCTGGGCGTCGTCGCCGGCATCACGCCGTTCAACTTCCCTATCATGGTGCCGCTGTGGATGATCCCGGTGGCGCTGGCCTGCGGCAACTGCTTCATCCTGAAGCCTTCGGAAAAAGACCCGTCCGTCGCCCTGAAGCTGGCGGAACTGCTGCAGGAAGCTGGCCTGCCGGATGGCGTGTTCAACGTCGTGCAGGGCGGGCGTGAGGCGGTGGAGACGATCATCGCCCACCCCGGCATTGCCGCAATCAGCTTCGTCGGTTCCACCGCTATCGCCGAGACGATCTATCGCGGCGGCACCGCGCATGGGAACCGCGTGCAGGCACTGGGTGGGGCCAAGAACCACCTGGTGGTCATGCCGGATGCCAACATCGATGACGCAGTCGATGCGTTGATGGGGTCCGCGTACGGTGCGGCCGGCGAACGCTGCATGGCGGTTTCCGTGGCCGTCGCCGTCGGATCCGCCGGGGATGAGCTGATGGCCAAGCTGGCGCCGCGGGTGCGGGCGCTGAAGGTGGCCCCCGGCACCGACCCCGACGCCGAGATGGGCCCGCTGGTGACGCGCGAGCACATGGAGAAGGTGCGCGGCTACGTCGATCTGGGCGTGAAAGAAGGCGCCAACCTGGTCGTGGATGGCCGCGGTCTCAAGCTGCAGGGCTATGAGGGCGGGTTCTTCCTGGGCGGTTGCCTGTTCGACAATGTCACGCCGGATATGCGCATCTATAAGGAGGAAATCTTCGGTCCCGTCCTGTCGGTCATGCGCGCGCCTGATGCGGCGACCGCGACCCATCTGATCAATGCGCATGAATACGGCAACGGCGTCGCCCTGTTCACCAATGACGGCGGTGCTGCCCGGGACTTCGCCGAGGCGATTCAGGTTGGCATGGTCGGCATCAATGTGCCAATTCCGGTGCCGATGGCGTTCCATTCCTTCGGTGGCTGGAAGCGGTCCCTGTTCGGCGACCATCATATCTACGGCCCCGAAGGCGTGCGCTTTTACACCCGCTATAAGGCGATCACGCAGCGCTGGGCCGCCGGCAAGCGGCGCGGACCAGAGTTCGTGATGCCGACGCTGGGGCGTTAACCTTTCACCGGCACGAAGCGGATGCATCCCGGCATCCGCTTCGTCACCCGCCAGCGGCACAATGGTCGTGCTGCCGTAACGGGCCGCGTAACGCCGCTGGCACCCGGGCGGCGATCACAGCAGCTTCTCCTGTCGGAAGCTCAACCACCGCTTTCGCCCAATAATAATGTGGTCGTGCACCGTCACCCCGACCGTCTGCACCGCTCGGCTGATCGCCTCGGTCATCGCCACATCCTCCCGCGAAGGGGTCGGCTCGCCGCTCGGGTGATTATGGGCCAGGATCAGGGCTGTCGCGTTGTGCTGCAGGCACTTCTTCACGATCTCCCGCGGGTAGGCCGGCGCATGGTTGACGGTGCCGTAGCCCTGCACCTCATCGGCGATCAACCGGTTGCGTGCGTCCAGGAACAGGATACGGAACTGTTCGGCGCGCTCGTGTTCCATACTGGCGGTCAGGTATTCCGTGAGCCGGTCCCAGCTTGACAGCACCGGTTGGGCTGCAACCTCGTGCTTCAGCATCCGCAGCGCCGCCGCCTGGACCAGCTTGATGGCTGCCGATCCGGCTTCGCCCAGCCCGTCGATGTCCAGCAACTCCTGCACGGGCGCCCCGACCACGGCTGCGAAGGATCGGAAGCGCGCCAACAGCGCGCGGGCGATGGGTTTCGTGTCCCGCCGGGGCAGGGCGATGAACAGGATCATCTCCAGCATCTCGTGATCCGCCAGGGAATCCGGACCAGCCTTCAACAGGCGTTGCCGCATGCGCTGACGATGCCCGTCGGCGCCAATCGCATGATCGGCCGAGTCGGGCAGCAGACCCGGCAGCAGGGTGATATCGGCCAATCCGGCCGGCGCCTGGGCTTTCGGTATCTGGGCTTTCCGCATGGCACCCGTGGCAAAGCGTCGCCGCCAGGCTAGTGCCGAAAGATTACCGATCCGCTAACGCCGCCGATCCGCTAAATCAGCTAGCGTTATAAGGCGGCTTGTCGATGCCTGCTGGTGACAATGTGAAAATCTCACATCCATCGTCGGTCACGCCGATCATGTGCTCGAACTGCGCCGAGAGGCTGCGATCCCGGGTCACCGCGGTCCAGCCATCGTCCAGAACCTTCACCTCGGGCCGCCCGGCATTCACCATCGGCTCAATGGTGAAGAACATGCCCTTGCGCAAAACCGGCCCCTCGCCGGGGCGGCCGTAATGCAGAACATTCGGCGGCTCATGGAAATTGCGGCCGATGCCGTGACCGCAAAAATCCCGCACCACACTGAAGCGGTGGCCCTCAACGAAGGTCTGGATCGCATAACCGATGTCGCCCAGCGTCGCGCCCGGCTTTACCACGCGCAGACCCCGCAGCAACGCCTCATACGTCACGTCGATCAGGTTGCGTGCCCGCACGGTCGGCGCTCCGGCCGTGTACATGCGCGAACTGTCGCCGTGCCAGCCATCCAGGATGACCGTCACGTCGATGTTCAGGATGTCCCCGTTCTCCAGCTTGCGATCGCCGGGAATGCCATGACACACAACGTGGTTGATCGAGGTGCAGATCGATTTCGGATAGCCGCGATAGTTCAGGGGCGCCGGCACCGCGTTGTGCGCCAGGATAAAGTCATGGCACAGCCGGTCCAGCTGGCCGGTGGACACGCCGGGCTTCACATGCTCGGTAATCATATCCAGCGTCTCGGCAGCGAGACGGCCGGCTGCCCGCATGCCGGCGAAGTCTTCCGGCGCGTGAATGACAATGCGCCTCGAATCCGTTCCGCCGTCCATCACAACACTCCACCCCGGCTTTCCTGTCGTCGCAATGCAACATGCGCAACCGCTTCGGCCAGCGCAAGGTCAACATCGGGCCAAACCATGGCAAGCCACCGGATAGCAGACTAAAACAGGCTCATGATTATCGACATGCACACTCACGCGGGTCGTCCGCGCCGTACGGGGGACGTCGATCGCGCGGTGCTGGCCACCATGCGGTCGGCCGGGGTGGCCGCCGCCGTGGTGTCGGCGATCGGCGACATTCCGATGATCCGTCGCGATCCCGTCACCCGCCGGCTGGAGAAGTTCCGCGACCCGGAACCCGGCGAATGTCTGCACGCTGTCGAAGGATACCTGACCAGCTTTGAGCAATCCGGCACCCGCATCGCCTATGAGGTTGATGATATCCGGGCTGACGACCCGTCCCTGGTTCTGGCGATCGAGGGCTGCGACTTCCTGGAGGGCGACCTGGACCGCCTTGACGTCATGGCGGCACGTGGGGTGCGCAGCATCCAATTGACCCATTATCTGGTCAACGAAACCGGTGATATCCAGACCGCGCCGCCGGTCCACGGCGGCCTGACCCGATTTGGCGCCGATGTGGTGCGAAGGCTGAACCGGATCGGTGTCATTGTCGACGTCGCGCACTGTTCCGAAGCGACGGTGCGTGGCGTCGCCGCCGTGGCGACCCGGCCGTTCCTCTGCTCCCATGCCAACCTGACGGAGCCGGAGCACCCGGACGGCAACCATCCGCGTTTCATCAGTCCCGGTTATGCGCGTATGGTGACTGAGTCAGGCGGCGTGGTCGGCGCATGGATTTCGGTTCTGGCACGGGAAAAGCTGCCCGGCATGATCCGTCACATGTTCCGCTTGATCGACGCGCTGGGTATCGACCATGTCGGGATCGGGTCGGACCTGCCGGCCGGCGTCGCTGCCACCGAAATGCCGGATTTTTCGCGTCATCCCGAACTTGTGGCCGCGATGCGGGACCGCGGCATGCGTCAGCAGGAGATTGATCAGGTGTGTCATGGAAACTGGCTTCGGGTGCTGCGCACGGTGCGCGCATGACCGCGGATCGCGACGCCCGCAAGCGGGAGGCGGCGATGGCCGCCGTGGCGATGGTGCAGGATGGCATGGTGGTCGGCCTGGGCACCGGCTCCACCGCTGCATTCGCCATCGACGGCCTGATCGCACGCGTTCGCGCGGGACTGCGTATCGTCGGCATTCCGACCAGTGAGCGCAGCGCCAAGCAGGCGAGGGAAGGCGGAATCACGCTGACCGATTTCGCCGCCCATCCGAAAGTCGACCTGACGATCGACGGCGCCGATGAAATCGCCTGCGAGACGCTGGATCTGGTCAAGGGCCTGGGCGGCGCGCTGTTGCGGGAGAAGATCGTGGCGGCGGCGAGCGAACGGCTGGTGATCATCGCCGATGAACCAAAGCTGGTGCCAAACCTTGGGAGTACCTGCCCGGTTCCGGTGGAGGTCGTTCCCTTTGGCCATGAGACCACGGCTGCCCGCCTGGCATCCCTTGGCGCCCGCCCGGTTCTGCGCATGGCAACGGCGAAGCCGTTCCGTACCGACGGCGGGAACCTGATCCTGGATTGTCACTTCGGCCGCATAACCGATCCACGCGGTCTGGAACGGGCGCTGTCGGCGACGGTAGGGGTGGTGGAAACCGGTTTGTTCATCGGCATGGCATCCGTCGCCCTGGTGGCGACCGATACCGGCGTCGTCCGGCTTGAACGTGAAGGACTGCCGGCCGCCTGATCCGGCGGCCGGAATGCCTGGCGGCAGCTTAGCGGCTGGCAACCTGCCGCTGAGTTGGCCGGACCGGGATGCAGCCCTTCCGGTGACGCCCAGAGCAGGCATCCATGGCGTCAGCCTGGGTCAGTCCAACGACCTCGGCCCGCCACAGCGTTTTCCGATGCAGCCTGACGGCGGACACGCGGACTTCACCACTGTCCGCTTGGCGCCGAGCCGCTACAGCCGCGGCACGGGCCGCTGCCTCGGACGAGAAGGTGCCGACATGCACGGACCAATGCGCGCCCCTGGACCGTGCGAACGACGTGTGCACCGGCTCAGCCGCATGCGCGCTTGAAATCAGCGATACGTGGCTGGCGAACTGGATCCCATGGCGCGGCACGATAGGTACATCCAGCTGCTGGAACCCGCGGTCGAGCAAGGCGGCCATGTGGATGTCACGTTCGCCGTTTGTGGACGCGCCCAGGACGACCCCGATCAGGCGCACGCCGCCACGCACCGC